>NZ_FOZY01000070.1:0-7431 GCF_900116245.1 Methylobacterium sp. yr668
GGCCCGCCTCGCGCTCCAGGCGTCGGCTTGACGGGACCCGGTTGAGATAGCCGTAGACGTACAGCTTCAGCAGGGCGGCCGGATGGTAGCCCGGTCGACCCGTGCGTGCCGCATCGACACCCGCAAAGCCGAGCGCGCCGAGTTCCAGGGCCTCCACAAAGGCATCGACGACGCGGACAGGATTGTCCTCGGCGATCCAGTCCTCAAGACAAGGCGGAAACAGCGTCGTCTGATCGCGCTCGGCACCGACAACGAACCGTCCCATGCCATCCTCCGGTCGTGCAGAGGAAAGCTACCACCTTCGGGGTTTTGACACAGCCAGGACCCATTGCTGTCGTCCGAACCACAACCGGCGGCTCTGCAAAGCAGCCGTGCGCCAGTCCTTCGACAGGGGTGTCAGGTTACCGTCAATTCGCGATCAAATCGCGGATGCGCGATGCCAGCGCATCGACGGCGAACGGCTTGGTCAGGACGGCCATCCCCGGTTCCATCTGGCCGTCCGTCAGCAGCGTGCTCTCGGCGTAGCCGGTGATGAACAGAACCTTGAGGCCCGGCCGCGAGACCCGAGCGGCGTCGGCCATCTGACGGCCGTTCAAGCCATTGGGCAGGCCCACATCGGTGACGAGCAAGTCAATACGGGCGTCGGACTGGAGCACCTTAAGACCGCCCGCCCCATCCGCAGCCTCCACGGCGGTGTAGCCGAGGTCGCTCAGCACGTCCGTCACCAGCATGCGCACGCTGGGCTCGTCGTCCACCACAAGGACGGTCTCGCCGGCCTGTGCCAATGCCGGGGATCCTTCCTCCGGCAGGGCCTCGTCACGCTCAGCCTCGCCCCTGTGGCGCGGGAGGTAAACCGTGACCGTTGTGCCCTGCCCCTCGTTCGAGTGGATGCGGACCTGCCCGCCGGACTGCTTGACGAAGCCGTAGATCATCGACAGGCCAAGGCCGGTCCCCTGGCCGAGCGGCTTGGTCGTGAAGAATGGGTCGAACGCCTTCGCCACCACCTCCGGGGGCATGCCGGTGCCGGTGTCCGAGACGCTCAGCGACAGGTACTCACCGGCCGGCATATCCTGTCGCTCGGCGACTTGGGGAGTGATCCGACGGTTGCCGGTCTCGATGACGATGCGCCCCCCGTCCGGCATCGCGTCGCGGCCGTTGATGCAGAGGTTCAGCAGCGCGTTCTCGAGCTGGGACGGGTCGACCAGAGTCGGCCATAGGTCCGTGGGTCCGGCCGTCTCAAGCTGAACGCTCGGCCCGACCGTCCGCCGGATCAGGTCGAGCATGCCATCGACCAGGGCGTTCACGTCGGTGCCTTTCGGCGCGAGCGTCTGCCGACGCGAGAAGGCCAGCAGGCGGTGGGTCAGCGCCGCCGCCCGCTTCGTCGCCCCCTGCGCGGCGGCCATATACTTGTCGACGTCCTTGAGGCGCCCCTGCTCGATACGGGTGCCCATCAACTCCAAGCTGCCGGAGATGCCGGCCAGCAGGTTGTTGAAGTCGTGGGCAAGCCCTCCCGTGAGTTGCCCGACCGCCTCCATCTTCTGCGATTGGCGGAGCTGCTCCTCAGCGTTCATCAGCTCGGCCGTGCGCTCGCCGACGCGCTGCTCGAGAGTTTCGGTGAGGGCGCGCAACTGGGTGATGGCCCGGTCCCGCTCCTGTTCGACAACACGACGCTCCTCGACGTCGAGGAGCACGCCGGGAAAGCTCAGGGGCGTGCCGTCCGGCGCGTGGTCGACCCGGCCATTGGCTTCGATCCAGTAGTAGCGCCCATCCAACCGGCGCACCCGGTACTGGTGCGCATAAGCGCCGCCCCGGCCGACGGCCTCGTTGATCGCTTCCGCCAAACCCGCTTGGTCGTCAGGATGTACGGTGGCTACGATCTGCGCCAGCGGGATGCCCTCGCGGCCGAGCGCTGGATCGAGCCCGAAGCTTCGGGCGAAGGCTTCGTCGACCGTGAACCGGTCGGACGGTAGGTCCCAGTGCCACGTGCCGATGATCGCGCCAGCGGCCAGGGCGAGTTGCACGCGCTCGATGTTAGCCCGTGCGAGCGCCTCGCTGGCGCGCAGGCGCTCTTCGGCCTCGCGTCGGGCGGTCACGTTGTTGAAGATGATGGCAATCTGCCGGTCCGCAGGGTCACCGACGGGAACAGCGCGCACGTCGAACCAGCGCGAGAACGCCTCAGCATAGCTCTCGAAGTTCGCGGGTTCCCGGGCCTTGGCGACCCGCCCGTAAGTCTCGAACCAGAAGGGCTCCAGGTCAGGGGCGAACTCGGTTACCCACTTGCCGCGAAGGTTGACGCCCGACTCGCGCTCGAAGGCAGGGTTGGCCTCTACGAAGCGGTAGTCGACCGGCCGGTCCTCGGCGTCGAACTTGACCTCGACGATGGCGAAGGCCGCATCGACCGTCTCCAGGATCGTCCGGAAACGCTCCTCCCTCTGACGGATGGCGGCCTCGGACCCGCGCAGACGCCGGATCTCGGCCTCGAGCTCCCCACGGGAGAGGGTCTTCAGTTCGTCCCCCGACACGAAGGATGCTTCTCTTCCGTTTACCGCGGCCGCGGCGCCTCTCGTGGCTAATCCAAGTGCGTTTACCCCGAGGAAGGTTCCTGACCAGCCTTGCACACCGCCGGGGCTGCAATCCGTGAAGCGCCTCCCCAAACTATTTGTCGACCAGCGCCCTAGGGACCGCGTCGCCGACCTCATCGAGGAGGGCATTGACGTGGCGATCCGCGTGGGCGAACTGGCCGACTCCCGCTTGCTCTCCCGGCGTCTCGCGCCGCATCGGCTCTGCGCTTTCGCGTCCCAAATCTACCTGGAGAAGCGCGGGACACCGCAGCATCCGGACGACCACATCCACCACAACCGCTTGAATTTCCGCTTCCAGAGTGCGGGCCAGGCTTTGCGCTGGCCGTTCCAGATCGGCGGCCGCGCGGTTGATCTCACGCCGAACGCCGGCGGCGTCGCAGACTGCAGCGATGCGGTCGCGGCCATCCTCGTGGTCGTCGGCATCGGCATCTCGCTATCGTATGTCGTCGCGTCCCACGTCGAGCGAGGTGCGCTGGTGCCTGTCCTGCGGAAGTTTTCTGTCGAGCGTTCGGTCGTCACCGCGTTGTGGCCGGAGAGCCGACATGGCAACCAGAATATGAACGCCTTCCTGGCTTTCCTCGGAGGTATGTTTCATTCCCCAACACCTCGGGACAAGCTGCTCAAAAGTCCAGCGGGGAAGTAAATGGTCGCCGTGGGTAGGTCTGCTTCTATACATCGACCATTCGGAAGCGGATGGTCGGGAAACCACCCCGAGCGGGTGTACCGCACCCGACCCAACTCAGAAGCGCGGACAGCCTTCTGAGCTGCCCGAAAGCGGTCATGGGTCGGACGCTGCACGGTATCGGCTTTGGCCCCAGTCGACCGGCCCGAACCGCTTGTACGAGGACCGGTGTCCTGTGGGCCGCTCACCCCTCGCGCAATCGTCTCATGCGCAATCGAAGCTCCTGTGGTAAAGGGCATGTCACTCGACACCGCCTGTCGCCGATGCCCCTCCACAACCCTCAGAAAATCTCCCCATTCCCGAACGCACACTTCCTACCGCTACACAGGTTGACAGTGAGTTCGGGCACGCAGATCGGCAGCGACCTCGTTCATGATTGAACCAGTAAAGTCGCCCGTGGCTGTCGCTGGCCTCGACGCCGAGGACGCCCGCTTGGCGGCCCTTCACCGCTACCAGATCCTCGACACGCCGCGTGAACCGGGGTTCGACGAGATCGCCGCACTCGCTTCGGCGGTCTGCGGCACGCCGATCGCGGTCGTGAACCTGATCGGCGAGGGCCGCCAGTTCTTCAAGGCGGAAGTCGGCCTCGGCGTGCGCGAGACGCCGCTCGACAGCTCGTTCTGCGCCCGCGCGATCCTGGAAGAGGAGTTCCTCCTCGTCCCGGACGCCACCCGCGACACGCGCTTCGCGTGCAATCCGCTGGTCGCCGGCGAGCCCCATCTGAAGTTTTACGCCGGGGCGCTCCTGAAGACCGCCGAGGGCCATGCCATCGGCACCGTTTGCGTGCTCGACTACGAGCCGCGCGATCTCACCGCCGTCCAGCAGCAGACCCTGCGCGTCCTCGCGCATCAGGTGATGACGCAGCTCGAACTGCGGCGCGCCCTCAGGGAGAGGCGTGAGGAGGCCGCGTTCATGCGCAGCGTGCTCGCCTCGTCCGCCGACTGCATCAAGGTCCTCGACCTGGATACGCGCCTCACGTTCATGAGCGAGGGTGGCAAGCGCGTGATGGAGGTCGGCGACTTCAACGCCATCCGCGGCTGCCCTTGGCCGGACTTCTGGCAGGGCCAGGGCAACGCGGACGCCAAGGCTGCCGTCGTGGCGGCTAAGGCAGGAGGCGTTGGCCGCTTCCAGGGCGGGGCTAGCACCATGGCCGGTAACCCGCGCTGGTGGGATGTCCAGGTCACGCCGATCCTCGACGCGCAAGGCGTCCCCGAGAAGCTGCTCTCGGTCTCACGGGACATCACGGTCCAGAAGGATGCCGAGCGCGCCGCCACGGCGAGCGAGGACCGCTGGCGGAGTCTGTTCACCAGCATGCACGAGGGGTTCTTCTCCGCCGAGATCCTGCGGGACCACGAGGGTCACGCGGTCGATGTGCGCTTCCTGGAGGTCAATCCCGCCTTCGAGATCCAGTCGAGCCTACCGGCGAACCAAACCGTGGGCAGGACCATCCGCGAAGTGATCCCGACCATCCCGCAATGGCTGATCGACATCTACGCGGGCGTGGTCGACACCGGCGAGCCCGCGACGTTCGAGGTCGCCGTGCCCGCCCTGAACCGCACCTTCGAGGCACACGGCCATAAGGAGGCGGATCAGCGCCTCGCCGTGATGTTCATCGACATCACCGAGCGCAAGCAAGCCGAGGAACGCCGCAACGCCCTGATCGAACTCGGCGACCGGCTGCGCCACGTCACCGCCAAGGCGGATGTTGCTCCGATCGCGGCGGACATCCTGGCGCGGACGCTAGGACTCAGCCACGTGGGGTACGGCGATGTCGACCATGTGCGCGACACCGTCACCATCGCCGACGACCACGTCGCGGAGGGCGTCGATCGCCTGAACGGCGTGTACCCTTTCCGGAGCTACGGGTCTTACGTCGACGACCTCAAGGCGGGCCGGGCCGTGTTCATCGCCGACGCGACGGACGATCCGCGCACGGCCGGCGGCAGCGACGCCCTGGCCGCCGTCGGCGTCCGGTCCATCGCCAATATCCCGCTGATGGAGCACGGGCAGTTCGTCACCCTTTTCTTCGCCTTGAAGGCCGAACCGCACGCTTGGACGGCTGAGGAGCAGGCTTTCCTGCGCAACGTCGCCGACCGCACCCGGGCCGCCATCGGTCGCCTGGAGGCGGAGGAGCAGCAGAGGGTGCTCAACCAGGAACTGAGCCACCGCATGAAGAACATGCTGGCCATGGTCCTCTCCATCGCGACCCAGACCCTGAAGACGGTGCCCGACCGAGAACCGGTCGAGGCGTTCGAGCAGCGCATCCACGCGCTCTCGGCGGCGCACGACGTCCTGCTGCAGCAGGAATGGACGGCGGCCCCCCTGGACGCGGTCGCCAGCGCGGTTCTGCGCACCTTCGCCCAAACCACACGGCTCAAGGTTTCTGGGCCACAGGTCTCGCTTGGGCCGCGCGCGACCCTATCTGTCTCTCTTCTGCTGCACGAACTCGCGACTAACGCGACGAAGTACGGGGCTCTCTCCAACGACGAGGGTCACGTCGGGGTCAGCTGGCGCGTCGATGGCGATAGCGATGAAGGTGACCTAGTGCTCGACTGGGAGGAGAGCGGTGGGCCGCCCGTAAAGGAACCCGCCAGACGCGGCTTCGGCTCGCGACTGATCCGCCTCGGATTGGTCGGAACGGGCGACGTCGACCTACGCTACCAGCCCACCGGTTTCCGGGCCGAGATGCGCGCGCCGCTCGCGCAGATCCATCAGTCCTAGGAAGCCGTCATGGGAAAAGCGATGCCAGCGGCCTCCGCCGTGATCCTCGTGGTCGAGGACGAGCCCCTTCAGCGCATGATGGCGGTCGATCTCGTCGAGATGGCGGGGTTCGACGTGGTCGAGGCTCGCAGCGCCGACGAGGCGGTGCGCATCCTGGAGAACCGCCCCGACATCCGGGTGGTGTTCACGGACATCGACATGCCCGGCGGCGTCGACGGGATGAAGCTCGCGGCCATGATCCGTGACCGCTGGCCGCCCATCGAACTGATCATCATCTCGGGTAAGCACCGTCCCACGCCCGAGGATCTCCCGGTGCGCGGCGTGTTCTTCTCCAAGCCGTACAAGCGGGACGAGGTGACCCGGGCGCTGCGGCAGTTCGCGGCCTGATTGATCCGAACGGCAGACCTTCCAGTTCGCAGGGAAAGAACGGCCAAGCGCGCGATGGCGATGGCCGCTTCTCTGTTCTGATCCTCCGAAATTAGACTGCCCGCTTTCCACCCTGAGTAGACGGTATCAGGCCGGCGCAGATGGACGGGAGGACAGAACGCAGATCTGCAGTCTACTCCGACTCCTCGACGCGGCCGAACAGCGGCGCCTCCTCAACACGACAGAGGGGCCATTGCGGGCACAGTGTCCGTCGTAGCGGGCACCTCGGATGAGGCGTTTGGTACGAGGGACCAGATCTACTGAACCGACTTGCTCGGGTCGTCGGCGGGGTTGATGTAGTTCAGCCCGAAGGGCCCAAAGCCATTCACCTGAAGCTCTACCGGCTGCTCGCTGGTCCAGAGCGAATGCGGCATGTCCTTGGGCAGGAACACGAACCCGCCCGCGCGCAGCTCCTTGCCTTTCGCCTTGTCGATGGTCGTGCCGTGCTCGTGATAGATCGAGCCCGAGAGGATCGTCAGCGTCTCGGCTTCGGAATGAGTATGGGGCGCGATCACCGTGTGGGTGGGAAATTTCACCCTTAGGACAAAGGGGCCAGGCTTGCTCGGATCGCCCAAGACCATTCTGATCTGCGTGCCCTTCGGTAGGTTCGGCGGTCCCGGTTGGTAGGTCGCGCTCGCGGCATCCGGCAGCGCAACCGGGCCGTGCGTCCCATGGTCCTGCGCGAGGCCCGCGCCCGTGCTGGCGATCAAGGCCGCGAAACCGGTGGCAATGGTCCGAAGGCGTTTGGTCATGGATCGTCCCCCGCCCGTTGGCGACAGGCTCGACGACCAGTTAGCGCACAATCGAGTCTCGGCCACCCTGGCGGTGTCGAGGGCCATCGTCTCGCTCCCCGCAATGCGCGCAAGGGACGCGTCGGCTGGATCGTTGATCAAGCGTCAGGTAAAATACTTCCCGTAATACTGCCATTGATCGGCCCCCACGAGGTGGTCCAAGGTCAAAGTTAGTGCAGTGTCGGTCGCTGGACCACGGCGAGCTTGGCCGGTGCAGCCGGCCAAGCGG
>NZ_FOZY01000032.1:0-49439 GCF_900116245.1 Methylobacterium sp. yr668
TGCGCCCAAGAGTGCGCGCAAGACAATCGGACAGGGCGAAAAACGCAACCCTGCCAAATACTTGACAAGACGGTAGTTCTTCTTGCAGAAGTGCGACGACAGACAGTTAAGACACTGAAAAGACGGATCAGACGAGCCGGCAATCTGCAATCGTCTGATCCTATCTGACACGCATCAGACGGAAAGTGCGCCCAAATCGTCGTTTGCGCTCACATTTGGGCGCACCGCTTGGTCCGGCTTCCGGGCCGCCGAGATGTGCTCCACGGCATCGGCGAGCCCGTCCGGCGAGTGCTTCGCGTAGACCTGCTCGACCATCTGCATCGTGTTCCCGAGGATGCCGGCGATCTTCCAGAGCGGGACGCCCCGGCGCGCCATCCAGGTCGCCGCGGTATGCCGCAGGAGGTGCGGGTGGAAACCCTTCACGTCTGCCGCCCGTGCGATCCGTTCGATGTGATGGTAGATGTCGGATGACGTATCCAACACATAAGACGTGGTGCGCTCCTTGTAGGCGCGCTCCAGGATCGGCCGCAGGCGCGACGAGATGGGCACGCTCGGGCGCTTCTTCTTCGAGCGCAGGTCGCCGTGCCGGTGGTAGTGGATGACCCCGGCCTCTAGGTCGACCTGATCCCACTGGAGGTTCTCGATCACGGCCCGGCGCGCCGCCGTCTCGATCGCTAGGTGCAGGAAGCGCTCGGCCCGGGACAGCCGGCCGCCCTCGCGGCGGGTCTCAGCCTCCGCGATGATCCTGTCGACTTCCTCCGGCCGGAGCCAGCGGTCCCGCACCTCCGGCGGCTCCAGGCTGTCCAGCTCCAGGCGCGCCGTCGCCGGCAGCTTCCGGCGCTTGATCGCGAAGTTCACGGCCGCCTTGAGCTTCGCCACCTCCAGCCAGATCGTGCTGAGCTTGGCCGGCCGGCCGATGCGGCCGGCGCGCCGATCGCGCACGTAGTCGTCGAGATGGGCTTGCCCAATGTCTGCGACCGGCAGGTCGCCAAAGGCCTCCAGGAGGTGCCGGCCGCTGCGCGCGGTGTTCTCGCCGGAGACGAGCTTCGGCAAGGCCTCCTTCGCATAGAAGGCCCACACGTCCGCGAAGTCTAGGCCCGCCCCTTTCGGGTCGCGCGCGGCCCTTTGCTCGTTGATGAGCCACTCGCCGAAGTAGATCTGAGCCGAAGCCATTTCGCTCTTGCCTGTCGACGCACGGCGAGTTCGTCTTCCGTCGATCCAGTGGATGTAGAATTTCCCGTTGGCGTGCTTTTTGAGTTCGGGCGCTTTAGACATCTTTCAGTCTCCAGAAAATGCTCAAAGTCGCGCTCGCGAATTAAAACGGGCCGGCCGGGAATAAATGCTAGGCGGCCCGCGGATCTGAGCTTTCGCACCTTTGAGACTGAGCACCTCAGTCTCTGGGCTATCTCAGCCTCTGTCAGCAGCGTCTGCGTCATCTTCGGCGATGAGCTGGAATATCTTGAGCGCCGTGGCCGTCTTGAGCATCCGGTTGATCTGGACGGCCATGTAGCCCGGCCGACCCTTGGCTTCCGTGAGGCTGAGCGCAGCCGGCGCCCGGTGGTGCGCCTCTATGACGAACACGTCCGTCAGCTCGTTCAGCTCGATCCCGAGCGCGCTCGCCATGCGGGCGAGGTTCTCCCGGGTCGGGAAGCTCGTCTCGTTCTCCGTGGTGTTGACGACGTTCCGGTTGAGCCCAGCCCGGCGCGCCAGTTCGGCCTGCGTCCAGCCTCGATCCCGGCGCAGCTCCGCGATGCGGCCTGCGATCATGTGGAGCTTGTGCTTCCGGACGTTGTCGTCCTGCGGCTGGAAGCTGGGCTCGCGCACGGGCTCGTCATGCCCGGACCCACCAGACATATCCTCTGTGTTCGCGATCATCACGTCCTGATCCTCGCGGCAGTGGCGCCGCAACGCCGTCGTAAGACATTTTGTCCGAAAGCGCAAATCCGACCGTTGACGCCGGACAATATGTCCGTTACCTGTCTGATGCAACGGACGGGGGAGGCAATGGCGGGGTTCAACAGCACGAAGTTCCTCAAGGCCCACTTCCCCGACTGCGCGACCATGCGCAGCCTGCTCACGGCCTACGGCTTCGAGCCGCCGGCCGCGGACACCGCCGAGAAATGGTGGCGACGCGGATCGGTGCCGGGCGCGTGGCTTCCTGTCCTACTCGGCATGCTGGAGCTGGAGCACGGAAAGCCTGTCAGTCTCCTGCCGTACCTGGATCGCTAACGCTTCCGTGAGGAGCGCAATCGCGCTATATGTCGCTGTTCTCGTTTTGTGTCGCTAGAGCTAGGAAGGTGAGCCGTGAGCTTACAGTCGGAATGCGCTTTCTATTGGCGTTTCGCGCCCATCCTTGAGATGGCGAAGACTTCCTGGGTAGCCGGTCCAATCTTAGCGGAAGCTAGGGACGAGATCCAGAGCATTGCGGCGCACACCCGCAATGCTTTGCTCCGCGAAATGTGCATCAGCCTCTTGGACGCCACCACCGAGGATCGGATTGTCAACTTTCCGACGGAACAAGTGGTGAACGAAATCCTAGAAGGCATCGTTCAGGGCAACGGTGCAAAATTTCCAGGCATTTTCGAGGGGAAAAAGGTCGCACATCTAAACGTGCAGGCCTTCGGGTAATGCGCATTCTAGGTGTGGATCCCGGGGCGAAGGGGGCCCTAGCGCTTGTGGAAAACCACGCTGTACGCGTCTTCGACATGCCGCGCCTCACGGTGCGGCGTGGCGGGAGCGATAAGGACGAAGTCGACGGCTTCGCCCTTATGGACCTTCTGTCTGATCTGTCACCCGACGTAGCTTATCTGGAGCAGGTCGGTGGGATGGATGGTCAGTCGGCGTCTGCTGCCTTCAACTTCGGAAGGGCCGCTGGAGCCCCGGAATACCTGCTGATGGGCCTGCGCATCAGACACACGCGGGTGCCTCCGCAGGTCTGGAAGAAGGCCCTCAAGATCAAGGGCGGGAAGGACGACGCCCGCATGGAAGCGATGCGCCGCTGGCCGGCACTCGCGAAGGAGTTCCGCGTCCGCCGGCCCGACTTCGCCGAGGCCGCGCTGATCGCTGAGTACGGACGGCTCCAGGAGGGCGCCAATGACCTGTTTGCCTGACTTCTCCCAGCCGGCCCCGCACCGCGCCGACGCCCGCTTATCCGGGGCGCGCCGGTCCGAGCCCAACGCTCCCGGGATGGGCACGCTGAGCCCCCGCGAGCGCGAGGCGCTTCTGCTGCGCCTGGAGGCCTTCGCGGACGCCCCGCGCGAGCCCAGCCGCTACGCCGCCAACACCCTCCAGGCCGATCTGGTCTCCGCGTTCCGCGACGGCGACCGCCACTACCTTCTGGTCGTGCCGGCCGGCGGACAACCTGTCCGGGTCGACGTGACCGGCCGGCTCGGCGCCCTGTTCGCCTACCTGGGCGAAGTGATCGAGAAGGCCGGCATCTGATGCAGCCGGTCCCGCTCCCGCACCAGATCGTCGGCGGCCAGTTCCTCGCGAACGGAGGCCTGCTGCTGGCCGACGAGCCTCGCGTCGGCAAGACGGGCGCCTCGATCCTGGCGCTCGACTTCCTGATGGCCCGGCGCGTCCTGGTCGTCACGACGGCGTCGGGGCGGTTCAACTTCGGCCGCGAGGTGCGCGAGTGGCAGGCCTTCCCGCGGGAGGTCCAGGTCATGATGGGCACGGCCGGCCGCGTGCAGCCGCAGACCGACGTGGCGGTCGTGGGCTGGTCGACGGTCGGGAACGAGCAGCAGCAGGCCCATCTGCTCGACTGGCGCCCCGAGCTGGTCGTGCTCGACGAGAGCCACTACGCCAAGAGCTTCGAGGCGAAGCGGACCGTCGCGGCCATGGCGCTCGCGGACGCGGCCGACCGGACATTCTGTCTGTCCGGCACGCCCATGCCGAACAGCCCGCTCGACCTGTGGCCGATGCTCCGGACGCTGGCGCCCGAGCGGGTGAGCGATCTGAGCTTCGACGACTTCATGGGCCGCTACTGCGTCGTCCGCCACAAGTTCGTGGCTGGCGAGTGGAAGCCGATCGTCAAGAAGGGGAAGAACGAGGCCGAGCTGCGCCAGCGCCTCGACGGGCTGCTCCTGCGCCGGACCCAGCAGGACGTGGGGATCCGCGAGCCCATCTTCTCCACCCTGGCGCTCGACGGCGGCGCGGTCGGCACGGCCGCGATCCGGGCCGCGCTGGCCGAGCTGCCCGAGGCCGACGAGATCCTCGACGCCGCGGAGACCGGCGACACGAAGATGCTGGAGCACCACCTGGGCACGCTCCGGCGCGTGACGGGCATCGCCAAGGCCTACGCGGTCGCCGAGCTGGTGAAGGAGGAGATCGAGACCGGGAAGATGCAGCGCGTCGTCCTGATGTGCTGGCACACCGGGGCGATCGAGGCGCTCCGCGGCCTGCTCAAGGCCTACAACCCGGTCGTCCTGGACGGCTCGACCCCGGCGGCGAAGCGGGCCGGCGTGATCGAGGCTTTCCAGAACAACCGCTCCCAGGTGTTCATCGGTCAGATCATCGCCGCGGGCGAGGCGATCGACCTATCAGTTTCGCGCGACCTGATCTTCGTTGAGCAAAGCTTTGCTCCGAAGGACATGAAGCAGGCCGCGCTCCGGATCACTAACCACGGCCAGAAGGCTCAGTGTTTGGTGAGAGTAGCCGCGCTCGCGGGCTCGATAGACGAGGCCTTGACCGCGGTGTTAGTGCGCAAAGTCGCTTCAATCAAAGAGGTTCTCCAGTGAGCATTTCGATCACCATCAACGGCGACAACGCTTCCGAGGCGATCCGCGAGATCTTAACGCTGGCGGGCAGCATGGGCATGTCGCGGGGCACCGACACGTCGGCCGCCGCGCTCGCGACTGGCATGTCTGATGTGTCGTCCGACAATCGCCAGACGGCCGAGCCCGCGAAGGAGCCGGCCAAGTCGACCCGGAAAAAGGCCGACAAGCCGGCCCCGGCCGCCCCGCCGGAGCCCGCCCCCGAGGTGAAGGCCGCCGACGCGGCCGACGAAGCGGCCGAGAGCGAGAAGGTCGTCGAGGAGAAGGCCGCCGAGGCCAAGGTCGAGCCAACGGAGGTGTTCGATCGGAACGTCATGCGCAACGCGGGCGGCGAGTACGCCAAGCTGTACGGCATGGCCGCGGCCCAGGAGGACGGCCCGAAGATCATCGGATACCCCGCCTTCTCGAAGGTGCCGGACGAGGAGATCGAGAAGGCCACCCGGGCGCTCCGCGCGGCCATCGCCGAGAACCCCTACGGCCGCACGAAGGCCGCCGCCTGATGTCCGCCGGCCACGCCCAGCGGGATCATGCGCAATGGTCCGCCAGCGCAAGCGCCCGGCTCTGGGCGTGCGCCGGCAGCCTTGCCCTGTCCGGTCGCACCGGACAGGCTGACAGCGAGAGCGAGGCGGCTGCCTGGGGCACCGCCTGCCACGAGGTGTCCGAGGACTGCCTTCGCCACGGGCGCAAGCCCGAGGAATGGATCGGACGCTTCATCCAGACGAAGCGCCACCGGATCGAGGTCGACGAGGAGATGGCCGAGACGGCCCAGGTCTACGTCGACTACGTGATGGAGGCCGGCGTCTTCGGGCTCAAACCGACGTGGATCGAGGAGCGCTTCAAGCTCGACGCGATCAACCCGCCCTTCGAGGCCGGCGGCACGGCCGACACCGTCATCTACCACGACGGCGAGCAGCTCCTGGAGGTCGTCGATCTCAAGGGCGGCCGTGGCATCGTGGTCGAGGCGCTCGGCAATAAGCAGGCCCGGACCTACGCGCTCGGCGCCGTGCTCAACAACCCTGGGCTCGACATCCAGGAGGTCAAGGTCACGATCGTCCAGCCCCGGGCGCCGCACCGGGACGGGCCCATCCGCTCGGAGACCTTCCACGTCACCGACCTGATCGACTGGACGACCGAGCTGCTGGCGGCGATGCGGCTCGCGAAGCTGGCCGACGACACCTACGGCTCGAACGGGTCCGAGGATGGGTCCTTCGACGAGTGGGCCGAGCGGTTCCTGCACCCCGGCGATCACTGCACGTTCTGCCCGTGCGCCGGGTCCTGCCCGGCCCTGGCGGTCGCCGCGAAGTCGAAGGCGCTCCTGTTCTTCAAGGATGAGAGCGGCGTCGAGCAGGAGAACACGGTCGGCAAGCTCACGCCGGCCGAGGTCGCCGAGATCCTCGACCGGGCCGACATGATCCAGAACTGGCTCAACGCCGTGCGGGCCCACGCCCACGCGGAAGCGGAGGCCGGCGTCGAGATCCCGAACTATCAGCTCGTCGCCAAGGTCGGGCGCGAGCGCTGGAACGACGGCGCCGAGGCCGACGTGATCGCCGCGTGCGAGTGGGCCGAGCTGCCCCTTAGCGAATACCAGAATGCTCCGAAGCTGAGAACGCCTAAGCAAGTACGCAAGGCGCTCGGCCCGGATCTCGCCAAGCTCGTCGAGAGACACTCGACGGTGCCCACTGCCGGAACATCCCTGGTCCGGCAGGATAAGACGGTGCGCACTCCGGTCCAACCGAAGGCTCACCTGTTATTCGACGTGATTGACGACTGAAAGGACACAATATGACTTCCCGTACCGAAGATTTTCGCTCCCCGCTGGCCCGTCTGTCCCGCGTGAACCTCTACAAGCCCCGGGCGAACAAGAAGAACCCGGACAAGCTCAAGTACGAGGTGAACCTGCTCTATCCGAAGTCGGCCGACCTGTCGGCGATCAAGGCGGCCGTGATCCAGGCCGCCAAGGCCGAGTGGGGCGAGAAGGCGGTCGACCTGCTCAAGAACGGCGTCATCAAGCAGCCGATCCTGGACGGTGACGGCCCGCAGGGCGTGAACAAGACGACCGGCGAGCGCTACAAGGAGCTGGAGGGGATGTTCTTCATCCGCTGCGCCTCGAACCTCAAGCCGGCGCTGCTGAGCCCGAAGGTGACGGCCGCGGTCGAGGGCGAGCACCTCTACTCGGGCTGCTACGGCTACGCGGCCATCCACGCCTACACCTGGGAGAGCGACGAGCAGGGCAGGGGCGTCTCGATCGGGATCAGCATGGTCCAGCACGCGAAGGATGGCGAGCGCCTGGGCGGCGGCCAGCAGGATCCCTCGAAGTTCTTCGAGACGATCCCGGACGACGACAGCGGCACGGGCGGCGCGGCGGCCGACACGGGCGACGGCGCGGGCGCGCTGTTCTCCTGATCGTCTGATCCGTCATGCGACGCCGGGCATGGTGTCCGGCGTTGCCCCGCAGTAGGAGATCCTCAGATGTCACGCATGAAGTCCCTCGCCGTCGCCGCCCTGGGAGCTGGGCTCGGAATGGCCGCCGCGGCCGGCGCGCTCACCAACGCCGTCACCGCGGGCGCGGAGCTGATCTCGGGCGAGCCCCGGGCCGCGCGCCGCAGGCAGGCCCGCAAGGGCCATCGGTTCGTCATCGGCCGCCGCGGCAGCCGGAGCCGCTACCAGCCCCACCAGGGCTCCCGGGAGATCGCCCGGCGCGTCCGGCAGATCATGGACGGCCAGCTCGTCGCCTGGACGCCCCCGGGCACCGAGGCGCCGGCCGCAGACGCCGCCCTGCGCGCGGAGAAGGCGATCCCCGCCCAGGTGCTGATCGACGCCGGACTGGAGGCCGAGCGCCGGGCCAAGCGCAGCGAGACGGCCCGCAAGGCCGCTGTGACCCGCGCTCGCAAGCGGGAGGCGGCCAATGGCTAAGGGGCAGCCGGACCCGGGGATCGGGCACAACTCGGACAGCATCGCCGCCGACGAGCTTCGCACCTTCATCGAACGCCTGGAGCGCCTCGCCGAGGAGAAGGCGGGCATCATGGGCGACATGAAGGAAGTCATGGCCGAAGCAAAGGGCCGCGGTTTCGACGCCAAGACCATCCGGAAGATCTTGCGGATCCGTTCGCGCGATCATTCCGAGATGCAGGAAGAGGCCGCGGTACTCGAACTGTACTGCCAAGCGCTCGGCATGGAGAACTTCTTCGCATGACCGCGCCCACTCGCAAGGTCCGGGGCGGCTGCGGCTTCTGCGCCCCGGTGTTCGCCGCCGGCCTGATGATCGCCGGCTACGCCCTGGCCTTCTTCGTCACCCTGCACGGCTGATCGACCCGTCCCGCCCCGGTCCGCCGGGGCGGTCCTGTTTCCGCACCAAGGATGCCTGCCATGTTCGATGCAGACGACACCCCCGGCTACCTCCACGACGCCTACCGCGCCGCCCTCGACAACGGGCTGCTGAGCCTCAACCTGACCCGCGTGGGCACGGACAACCGCATGTGGCAGGCCTCCAGCCGCTTCGCGAAGTCCAGCGGCTTCCACGTCGAGATCGAGGCCGACGCCCTGGACGCGGTCATGAAGGCGCTCGGGGCCTGGGCCCGGATCGGCGCTCCGGCGCCCGCCGGCCTGTTCGACGACGAGCCCGCCACCGAGGGCGACCCGCGCGAGGACATGACGCTCGCGGACCGGCAGGCGCCGGCCGAGCCCGAGGGCGCGGGCCTGTTCGACTGATGTCCGGCCTGGAGATCGACTTCGAGACCCGCTCGCCCGTCAACCTCAAGGTCGAGGGCGTCTACCGCTACATGGAGCACCCGGAGACGGCGCCCCTGATGGCGAGCTATACGATCGACGGGGGCCCGGTCCGCCGCTGGCGCCCGCCGGAGCCGTGCCCAAACGACATCGTCGCCCACGTCGAGAAGGGCGGGACGATCGTCGCGCACAACGCCGGCTTCGAGCGGCTCCTGTGGCAGATGATCCTGTCGAAGCGCTACGGCTGGCCGGCGGTTCGCCTCCGGCAGTTCCGCTGCACGGCCGCGACGGCCGCCGCCCTGTCGCTCCCGCGCGACCTGGATGGGCTCGGAGTGGCGCTCAACCTGTCGGTCCAGAAGGACAAGACGGGCAAGACCCTGATCGACCGCTTCTCGAAACCGCGGAAGGTCACGAAGGCCGACCTGGAGCGCCACCAAGGCGGGCCCATGCCGGCGCTCTTTCACGAGCCGGCCGACTTCCCGGAGGATTTCGAGCGCTTCCACGACTACTGCGACGTGGACGTGCTGACGGAGCAGGCGGCCGATCGGCGCATGATACCGCTCCGGACCGAGTGCCAGGAGGCCTACTGGCGGTCCGAGCAGATCAACGACCGCGGCCTACGGATCGACGTGGAGAGCGCCAAGGCCGCGCTGCTCCTGGTCGACCGGGCGAAGCTTCGGCTGGATCGCGAGATGCGGCACCTGACGGAAGGGGAGGTCGAGGCCTGCTCCCAGGTCGCCAAGCTTAAGGACTGGTGCGCCGTCCGGCTCGGCCAGGGCCCGGCGATGAAAGCGGCCCTGGAGTTCTTCGACGGCGTGCTGCCGGAAGGGAGGGGCGAGGAGATCGCCAGCCTGGGCAAGGCCGACATGGACGACCTGCTGGAGCGGGAAGACCTGCCGCCGCTGGTCCGGAAGGCGCTGGAGCTGCGCCGCGACTACGCCAAGGCCTCCACGGCCAAGATCAAGGCCTTCCTGTCCCGCGCCGGCCAGGACGGCCGCATCCGGGGCGCCTTTCTGTTCCGGGCCGCCGGCACCGGCCGCTACAGCTCGACGGGCGCCCAGGTCCACAACCTGCCGCGGCCCCGCAAGGTGTTCGACGACGCGCACCTCGACCCGCGCGACCTGTTCGAGGCGATCCGGAAGGCGAACGTCGAGTGGCTGGAGATGCTCTACGGCGAGGAGCTGGGCAAGCCGCTCCCGCTGCTCTCGGACAGCATTCGCGGCTTCATCTGGGCCGACCCGGGCAAGGAGCTGCTCGCTGCGGACTACAGCGGTATCGAGGGCGCAATCCAGGCGTGGTTTGCCGGCGAGGAGTGGAAGGTCAAGGCGCTATTCGACCTGATCGCCGACCCGAGCCTGCCCGATATGTACCGGCGGGCCGCGGCCGGCATCTTCAACACGACCACGGATCTGCTGATGAAGAAGGACAAGCGCCGGCAGGTCGGCAAGGTGTCCGAGCTGAGCCTGGGCTACCAGGGCGGCGTCGGCGCCTTCCGGAGCATGGCCCGGAACTACTCGCTCAAG
The DNA here is from genome assembly GCF_900116245.1 of Methylobacterium sp. yr668. NCBI lineage: Bacteria > Pseudomonadati > Pseudomonadota > Alphaproteobacteria > Hyphomicrobiales > Methylobacteriaceae > Methylobacterium > Methylobacterium sp. yr668. The sequence goes on from NZ_FOZY01000032.1 coordinate 10,025, forward strand.
CTCGGGCCCATCTTCGGCCCCGCGTGGGAGGCCGCGGACCCGGAGCGCCGCGAGAAGGTGCTCAAGCGCTACGAGGAGTGCCTGGAGCGCGGCGAGCTGCTGACGAAGCAGCTCACCCGGGAGGAGTGGATGGGCGCCGAGCTGGTGAAGGTCGGCTGGCGCGCCACGCACCCGGCGATCGTCGCGAGCTGGAAGGAGCTGGAGGCCGCGGCGCGCGAGGCGGTCGTGTCGCCCGGCACGAAGGTCCAGGCGCTCAAGGTGTCGTTCCTGGTCGCCCGGGGCTTCCTCTGGTGCCTGCTGCCGTCCGGCCGGTGCCTCGCCTACGGGGCGCCCTCGATCCGCGAGGTGGAGGTGCCATGGGCCGACAAGGCCCTGACGCCGGAGCTGCGCGAGAAGCGCCCGGTCGTGACCTGCCTGGGCGTCGACAGCCAGACCCGCCGGCTGATCCGCTACGCGCTCTACGGCGGCCTGATCTTCGAGAACGTGGTCCAGGCCATCGCGCTCGATCTCCTGGACAACGGGATCGAGATCGCTGAGCGCGCCGGCTACCCCGTGGTCGGGCACGTCCACGACGAGATCATCACGGAGGTGCCCCGAGGCTGGGGCGATCTCGCGTGGTTCGAGAAGGCGATCTGTGAATTGCCGGGATGGGCTCGCGGTCTGCCGCTGACTGCTGGCGGATGGCGCGGCAAACGCTACAGAAAAGACTAGACGTCATAAGGCTGTGTGCCGTTTGCCCACATCTGACACTTATGCTGCGCACATGGGCAGGCGCCCCTGTCAACCTCACGCCTATTAAATAACCTGATCGACAGACATAACGGGGCCGTGATAGCGCCGTTATGGCGCCAGTGTGGCGTCTCAGCCATAGGTTCTGCTGAGATGAGTGAAGGTCCCAGATACGAAACGCCTTGGGCTAACGCTCTGAACGAGCGCTCGTATTGGTATCACACCATGAAGTTCCCGGACGGTGACACTGTCCGTGGTAGCTGGACTATTGCTGACTTTAGTCAGTACATCGGCGGTTACGATCTCCAGGGTAAGTCTGTCCTGGATGTAGGCACAGCGTCTGGCTTCCTGGCCTTCAATGCTGAGAAGGCCGGTGCGCAAGTCACGGGCTTGGATGCAGCTTCGACCGACGAGTTTAGGCACGTCCCTTTTTCAGACAGCCTGTCATACAGGGACATCCGACAATTCAAAGATACGTGGACGACCCACAACCTAATCCCAATAAAGAACTCCTGGTGGCACGCGTGGCATAAGTACAACAGCAAAGCCCGCTGCGTGTACGCGCCCATGCCCGAGCTGTATGAGTGGCCGGAGCAGATGTTCGACGTGGTCATGGCCGGCGCGATCGTCGAGCACCTGTCGGAGCCCGTATACGCGATCGGAGCCTGGGCTCGCCTCGCGCGCGAAGCCGTACTGATCCCGTTCACCGACGTTGTTCCGGTAGACGACCTGATGATGCGGCCGATCACACCGCTGGACAACAGCGCGATCAACTACGTCTGGTGGCACCTGTCGCGCGGCCTCTACAACAAGATCTTCGACAATCTCGGCTTCGACGTGCATTACACGCTCGCGCGTGCTGAGCACCATGACGCCGAGGGCGGCACGCAGCTCGCCACCCGTCCGTCGATCATCGCGATCAGACGGGGGACGGACGCGGCCAGACGCTTCGACGCCTCGAAGCTGGAGGATCCGTTCCCGAGCGTGCTGGTGTCTGCCGTGCCGGCGCCGCCAGACACGGTCGTCCCGGCCGGGAAGAAGCGCTGGTGGCGCGGGAAGCTGTAGTGGGTGACGGTCCGATGGCCGACGAGATCCACCCTGCGGACCGGCGAGCGTTCCTGCTCGCCGGGCTCTCAAAGTCCAGCAAGCTCGTCGAGGTCGGGCCCAGCTACAACCCGCTGGTGCCCAAGCGCGACGGCTGGAACACGTTCATAATCGACCACGCCTCGCGCCAAGATCTCGTCGCGAAGTATGAGATCCACGCCAAGGCGATCGACGTTATCGAGGAAGTCGACTTCATCTGGCGCGGCGGATCGTTGGCGGATGCTCTGCCGGAAGACCAGCGCGGCACGTTCGACGCCTTCATCGCGTCGCACGTTATCGAGCATACGCCCGATATCGTCACGTTCCTACAGGCGGCGCGGACCGTTGTGCGCCCGGACGGCCTTGTCATCCTGGCCGTGCCGGACAAGCGGAAGTGCTTCGACTTCTACCGGCAGCCATCCTCGACGGCCGATGCAGTCGTCGCGTTCGAGGAGCGCCGAGATCGGCACGAGCTGCGCACCCATATCGAGTATTCGATTCGGACCGTTCTGAAAGGCGGCATGCCGGCTTGGTTCGATACCGATACCCGTCCGGTCGAGATCATCAAAGGCCTGGACGATCTACCGATCACGCTGTCGCTGAGATTCAACAACGACTACGTCGACGCCCACAACTGGATCTTCGTCCCGTCGAGCTTCCGCCTGATGATGCTGGAGCTGGGGCAGACCGGCTACATCGATCTTGAAGTCGACGAGCTGGTCGAGCGCCCCGACACCGAATTTCTGGTGCGGATGCGCCCCGGCTTCCGGAAGCTCGGTCTGCCCGAGCTACAGGCCCGACGCCGGGCGTTGATGGATCAGGTCCTGATCGAGATCGCTGAGCAGACACGCCAGATCGAGGGCGCGCCGCTCTACGTCGCCAGCCAGCCGCCACCGCCGCCGCGGCCTCGACGCCGCTGGTGGCAGCGCCGAGCGTAGTGATTCGAATGGGATGCGTAGCAACCGCTGCAAGGGCTGCTTGCGACCCATAGTGGGCGGCCTGAGGCGTATCAGGATTTCCACAAACCGGACGTAAGTCGGTTGCTTTGCGACATCAGCTTGGGATGCAAGTGGGGGGCCGACGTACCCTGGGCGGGTTCGCACAGGAGATGTGCTTGGCCGACGTCGGCGCAGCGACATGCCGGCGGGCGCTTGAAGCGATCTTAACTCGCATCGGGCTTGATGCCTTGGACGGAGGCTTCCCGGCATGGCGAGCGTCGAAGCAGTAAAGACGAAGGTAATGCGCGTTGTTTCGCTGTCGCCTTTCACGGCGGCCCTATGTCTCGCCGGAGCTTGCCTGGTCGAGGGCATGTCCCGGTACTTCAAATTTAAGACGCAGGCCACAGATCCTGGATCGGTTTTAGTGCTAATCGCGCTATGCGTCACACTGCGGTTTTTGCCTGTCCTCCGGGCGAGACCATGGCTGACTATCCCGTTCGATGTCTTTGCGGTCGTCGTTGTCGTCCTCGACTTGACGCTGATCCTTCCCTGGCAGGCGCAAGCGTTCGGGTTGCCACTGGCCGATGACGTTATCCATGCCTTCGATCTATCTATTGGCTTCGATCACACCGTATGGATGAGATGGCTCAACGCGCATCCAGATGTCACGTGGGCGCTGGGTATCGTCTACAACACTATGATACCCCAGACGATCCTGATAATCGTCCTGTGTCTGATGATGGGGCGTATCAGGCATCTCGACCGCTATCTGTGCGCCTTTGCCATAGCAATTATTCTCACCTCAGCGCTCAGCATCTTGTTGCCGACCCGCGGCATCGTCGCCATCCTCGACCCGGCGCTAAGGAATTTGCCCGGTTGGCCGTTCGCTGCAACGGATATCGCGACCTACGACGCCCTCAGATCAGGGGCACTGCGCGATCTAATTGGCGTACCGAAGTTGGGCATCGTCTCATTCCCGAGCTTCCACGCTGCGTCGGCGGTTTTGGCAACTTGGGCATTCTGGGCTTGGCGGCCGGCGCGCTGTCCCGCCGCGGTGTTGAACGGTACGGTCTCCATTGCCACCGTGGGATGTGGCGGCCACTACGTCGCAGATGTGGTGGCGGGCTTCTTCGTCGCCACGTGCTCGATCCTGCTGGCCGTGCGAGGTTCAGACCTCGGGTACACGCTCCTGGACCGCATAAAGCCAATCTCACGTTCCAACGTCCAGAGAGACGCAGGATCTCCAGAGATAGCTTAGGATCGATATTGGGCCGAACGTTAACGTTCGCCCCGATGCTCTTGGCGCTCAGAAGCGGGCCATCGCAAAACCATTCATCGCGGACACCGCGAGCGATCACACGGGGTTGCGGAGCGACCATCATACGATGTCTCCGGACAGGAGAGCGATCTGGAACGCCGCGCGATCGACCGGCAGGTTGGCAACGACCGCGTCGGAATAGAAGATCATCCGGACCTGATCGCCCTTGTTGAAGTGGGCCATGCGAGAATACTGACTGACGTACCTGCCGTTATTGGTCGGCCGGAAGGTCCAGTTCATGTGCGACCCATCTTCCTCTGCCGTGTGGACGCCGAAGCCGTAGAAGAACGAGCCTGTATTGTCCGGGAAGCGCAGCGCGCCCGTGATGTTGTAGACGCCGGACATGGGCACGAGGTAGTAGCTCTGCCCCGAGCCCGTCTTGAACAGCCCCTCGACATCCGCCTCTGTCGCGTTGAGCATGATCCGCTGGAAGCCGTTGCCGGCGGAGGCGGTCAAGCCGGAGCTGCCGAGCCCGACCGCCGCGCAGAAGTGCGCGCCCGTCGCGAGGTTCTCGATCCGCTTCCGGCCGAACGACTGCCCCAGGAGCTGATCCGTCCAGATCGCACCCTGCGCTTGGCCGTCGATCGACAGGAGCAGCGCGGCCGTGTCGATCCCGGCGGCGTTCTTGATCGTGCCCCAGCCGACCGACACGGTGTTGGTGCCCTGGCCCGGCCCGGTGCCCTGCTGCACCGGCTGGAAGCCGAGGCTGCCTGCCGGCCCCTGCGGACCCTGATCGCCCTTGTCGCCTTTTGGGCCCTGGACGCCCTGGATCCCCTGGTCGCCCTTCGGGCCCTGAATGCCCTGGTCGCCCTTGGAGCCCGTGTCACCCTTCGGGCCCTGGGAGCCGGTGTCGCCCTTCGGCCCGGCCGCGCCCGGGTCGCCCTGGACACCCTGGATCCCCTGGTCGCCCTTGGGCCCCTGAATGCCCTGGTCGCCCTTGTCGCCCTTGGGCCCCTGCACGCCCTGCGCGCCGGCATCGCCCTTTGCACCCTGCGCGCCGGGCTCGCCCTGCACACCCTGGAGCCCCTGGTCTCCCTTGTCACCCTTCGGGCCGGCCACGCCCTGCGGGCCGCGGATCTGGCCCACGTTGGTGAAGCCCGAGCCGGTCCAGGCGTAGCCGTCACCGGCCGCGTAGCCCGAGCCCGAGCTGGTGACGATGTACGTGTCGCCCGGGGTGTTCCCGGAGGCGGGGAGGTCGGCCGGCGTGGGCACGCTTCCCTTGATGACGACGCCCGCGCCCTGGTCGCCCTTCGCGCCCTGCTCGCCCTGATCGCCCTTCGGGCCCTGGATCCCCTGGTCGCCCTTGTCGCCCTTCGGGCCCTGGACGCCCTGATCGCCCTTGTCGCCCTTCGGGCCCTGCGCGCCGTCCTCGCCGTCCGCGCCGGGCAGGCCCTGGAGCCCGCGGGCGCCCGTGTCGCCCTTCGGCCCCTGGAGGCCCTGGTCGCCCTTGTCGCCCTTCGGGCCCGTCAGACCCTGCGGGCCGCGGTCGCCGGTCGCCCCGGGCGCGCCCTGCTCACCCTGATCGCCCTTCGGCCCCTGCACGCCCTGGACGCCCTGGTGCCCGGGATCGCCCTGCGGTCCCTGGGAGCCCGTGTCGCCCTTCGGGCCCTGCTGGCCCTGCTGGCCGCGGTCGCCCTTGTCGCCCTTGTCACCCTTCTCGCCCTTGAGGCTGGCGAGCCACTCGATCACGTTCCCCTGGAAGCCGTTGGCCTTTGCCACGCCGTAGGCGTCCAGCGTCTGCTCGAAGGCGGCGCTGATCGCGTCCAGCTCGGCGTCGATCTGCGTCGCCGGCAGGGGGCGCTGTGGGTTGTTGGCCTGATAGCCGGAGAAGCTGTACTTGCGCTGGTAGTTCATCGCGCCCTCGAAAGCAGAAGGGCCCGCTGCCCCGGAAGACAGCGGACCCTAAGTCTTATGACAGATCAGACAGGCGAGGCCTAGAAGACGTGGTTCCCGCCCAGGTCGATCAGGTTGCCACCGACGAGCAGGGCGCCCTGGCCGCCGCGGCCGTTACCGCCAGCACGGTTGTTGCCGCCGGACTGATTGTAGATGACCGCCGACCCACCGGGGAAACCGATGCCGTCGTTGTTCTGGGCACGCGAGGCGGTCGTGCCGTTGGCGAAGGCCACGCCGTAGACGCCGCCCCCGGTGTCGCCCGTCTGCGCGATGTGGATCATCTGATTGTCCCGCGCCCGCATCTGCGTGCAGCCGTTGAACAGGATGAACCCCTGCTTGTTCGCCCCGCCAGCGTCCAGGTAGAGCAGGCAGTCGGCGATCTCGAACTGCGAGATGCTGTCGAACTGCGCGCAGACCGCCTGGGCGTTGATGTGGCCGCCCTTCCAGGAGTGGCCCGGCACCTGATAGCCGTTGCCGACCATATGCAGGCCCACCTGGACGCCCACGGCGACGCAGTCCGTGAAGGACGAGCCCTCGACCGTCGCCTGCCCGGGACCGGCGCCTTCGTTGACCAGGAACGCCGTGCCCACGCCGATGACCGTGCAGCCCTCGCACGACCAGTCGCCCGAGGCGCCACCGCTCGGCGATACCTCGCCGAAGATGTAGATGCCCGTGCTGTCGACCGGGAAGGACTGGTTGTAGAAGCCCACGACGGTGACGCCGCGGATGCGCGAGGTGGCCGGGCCGTTGACCGCCAGGAAGTAGCTCGGCCGAGCGTCGACACGACCCTCGAACCGCATATCCTCCACGACGATGTTCTGGAACGAGCCGCCCAGCGCCGAGGCGTTCCGTAAGTAGCAGGCCGAGCCCTGGCCGATGTTCGGCATGGCCGAGACGACGATCCGGAAGCCCGAGAGCTTGATGAAGCCGGCGTCGACCACGAGGCCGTTCTGCCCGCCACCCGTGAAGGTGATGGTCGAGTTGGTGTCGGCGCCCTCCATGAAGATCGAGCCGTTCTGACCGAGGCTGGCGGTCAGCGGCGCGTTCACCACGAAGATGCCCTGCGGGACGACGAACCGGCCGCCGCCCTTGGCCTGGAGCGCGTTGATCGCGTTCTGGAAGGCGACGCGGTTGGTCTCCGGGTCGGCGTTGACGCTCGCGCCGTAGTCGAGCGGGGACACGGCGAAGGAGTTGATGTCCATCTCAGTACCTATGCTTGAGTTGCACTTTGTCTGGTGAGACGCGCCCATAGGCGCGTCCCGTCGTCACTGTCGGATGACAGATCAGACACTTGAGATCAGACGACGATGTCCTGACCGATCTCGGTGTAGGCGCCGGCGCCGTAGGCGCCCCCGCCGCGCTTCGTGTTGAAGGCCGACCGGACGTTGCTGTTGCCCGAGACGCTGTAGAGCGCCGCGCTGTCGGCCCGTCCGATGTCGAAGAAGTTGCCCTGGACCAGCACGTTGCTGCTGTCCGAGATCGCGATGCCCCAGATGCCCCGCTGCGTCGGGCCACCCGTGATCTCGTCCACGTAGCGGGTCGAGTTGTTGTGGATCTGGATCTCGTCGCAGTTGATGACCCGGATATGGCCCTGGCTGTTCGCGGCGGCCGAGCCGTCGAGGTACAGCAGAGTGTCCGAGATCTTGAACTCGTACCAAGTCTCCAGAAGGATGCAGATCTGACGAGCGTTGATGTGCCCGCCCTTCCACGCGTTGCCCGGAGGCCTGTACCAGCCGCCCTGCATGTGCAGGCCGTACTGGACGCCGACGAGCGTGCACTCGTTGGCCTCGAAACCTTCCATGACGTACTGCTGGATCTGGCCGCCGACGCACCAGATGCCCTTGTAGACGCGGAAGATGTTGCAGTTGTAGAGCTGGATCGCGTTGGCGCCCTGCGTGTCGCAGATGATGTAGATGCCGGTCGCGGTGTTGCCCTCGCCCCACCCCGAGTAGCCGTCCACGTTGAAGTCGCGGATGACGCCCGAGGACGGGTTGCGCACGTAGAGGACGTTGGAGCAGGGCGCGTCGTCCGTCAGACGGACGTGCAGGCCGTCCACGGTGATGCCGTTGCAACCCTGGAGGACGCCGATGATCGACAGGACCGACCCGTTGCCGAGGTTCGGACAGCCGGTTGCGACGACGCCGAAGTCCTTGAACGCACAAGCGTTGTTCGGCGTGACCTGCTGGAGCACGAGGCCATTGTTGAGGTTCGGGCCATTGAAGACCAGCACCGAAGCGTCTGCACCCGCACCCTTGATGACGCAGCTCTTATCGGTGGTGCCGCCGATCGGGTTCTGGATGAGGAAGCGGCCGGGCGGGATGTAGATCTGACCGCCCTCCGGCGTGTTGTTGAGGGCGTTGAAGGCCGCCTGGAATGCCCCGGAACAGTCACCGCCGTTCGACACGGCGCCGTAGTCGACGATATTATAGATTAACGGGCTTACGACCGACATTTGATGCCTCGCTATGCTTGGAAAGAGCCCGGCGAGGCGCTTGAGATGCTTTGCGCATGTGGCCACGCTGTCTCGCGGGGACCGCTCCCCCGCCGGGCCGGCGCACCATACGCATATCAGACAGCGTCAGACAATACGTCGGACAAAATGGCTTGACTCAATCAGACAGATCGACCAAATGTGAGGGCGTAACGCCGCCATGGCGTCCCACGGAGTGCCACCATGAACCGACAGCCCAAGGGGCAGAATTTGGTCCGCGCCACGGTCCACCTGGACGCGGCTTTACTGGCCGAGCTGGACGACGCCGGCCGCGCGCGCAGCCTGTCCCGCAGCGCCATGCTCGCCCAGCTCCTGCGCCAGATGCTCCCGAAGACACGGAGGACTTCCTGATGCAGCCCCGATCCCTCGACGAGCTGCGCCGGCTGCTGCCGGGCGTCGGCGTCTCGATCTACGCGATGGAGCCCGGCGGGCCCGTCACCCTGGAGCTACTGGAGGAGGGCGACCCGGGCGAGGCGCCGCAGGCGATCGTCTGGACCGCATCGACCGAGCGCGAGGCTTGGGAGAAGGCCTTCCCGCCGACGCCGGCTGAGCCCGTGCCTCAGGGCAGCTTCATGCCGCCCGAGGGCTCACCGGCTCGCGCCGAGCTGGCCGCCGCGGTAGAGGACCCGACCGCCGGCTTAGCCGCCGAGCTGGCCGCGGAACTGGCCGCCGACGCTGGCGGGCTGTTCGACTAATGGGCGCTCTCGCCTGAGCAGATCGCCCGCGCAGCTTCGGTTCCGCGGGCGTCTGATGTGTCATCCGCACCCGAGGCCCCCGTGAACGCCCACGCCCGCATCGTCCGGACCGCCTATGCCGTCGCGTTCCTGCAACGGCTCGACCTGCACGGCCGCCACCACCTCACCGCGCTCGATCCGGAGACGGGCGAGATCGAGGCGCGCTATTTCCCGGCTGAAAGCTGGGGCGAGATCGCCGCGTGGATCGAGGCGCGGGCGCATCGCAACCTGTACTATTCGGTGAACGAGCCCATCCCGGACGCGCCCCACGCGAAGCTGCGGAAGGAGCATATTGCTCGGATACGAGCCATCGTCGCCGACCTGGACCCGGCCGGCTCAACACCCGAGGAGACCCAGGCCTCGCGCGACGAGCTGCTCGACCGGGCGCACGAGCTGGCCGACGACAGCGAGCACCCGCCGACGCTCGCGGTAGACAGCGGCAACGGCGTGCAGTTCGCCTGGATCCTGCGCGAGAAGCTCAAACCGGCGATCTACCGGATCGACGCGGAGGATCTCGGCGCCGGCATCGCGGCCGCGCTCGACGGCGACGCGGTGCAGAATATCGACCGCATCATGCGGCTGCCCGGGACGATCAATCACTCGGCGCCGAAGAAGCGCGCCCGCGGGCTGATGGGCGGGCCCGTCACGATTCTCGACGACTGCTCGCACCCGGATCGGACCTACACGATCGAGGAGCTGGAGACCGAGTACGAGCCGATCGCCGGCGCGGACCAGAAGGACCGGGACGCGGCCGTCCAGGCTGCGATGGACGATCTGGACTGGAACACCGCCGAGGCCGGGCCGGGCGCCGAGCTGGTGGCGCGCATGAAGGCCGACGCCGAGGCCGACCCCTACTTCAAGGGCCTGCTCTCGGGCCGCTTATCGAGCGCCCCGGGCGACGGCTCGGGCTCGGCGTGGCGCGCCGCTCTAGCCGGCGCCATGGCGCGCAAGGGCTACGAGCTGAACGACTATGCGGCCGTGGCCTTCGTCTTCCCACCGGGCCAGCCCGGCAACGGCGGCCCGGTCACGCTGCGCATGGTCGCCCGGGATTGGGCCCGCGTCGGCAAGGCCGCCCAGGCCGCGGCGCCCAAAGCGGCCGAGATGTTCGTGGCGATCGAGGCCGAGCCCGACACCAGCCACTTCCCGGCACCCGTGCCGGAGAGCTTCGACACCTACGACCTGCTCGCCACGACCGCGACGGCCCCCGTGATCCAGTTGATCGACCCGGCCGACTGGTATGGGCGCGAGCCCAATGTGAAGGAGTGGTACGTCGAGGCCTTCGTCCCGCGCGGCGAGGTCACGATGCTCACCGGCAAGGGCGGCGTCGGCAAGAGCCTGCTCGCGCTCCAGCTCCTGATCGCCGTGGCGCTCGGGATCCCGTTCCTGGGGCTCCAGACGCGCCGGGCGAAGTGCCTGGGCTTCTTCTGCGAGGACGATCCGGACGTGCTGCACGCCCGCGTGCGGGACATCTGCCGGGCTCTCGGCCGCGACGAGCGCGAGCTGTCGGGCTGGCTTTATCTCGTCTCGCGCAAATACGACGACAACCTGCTCTGCACCTTTGACCGCCACGGCTCCGGCGTGGTGCTCAAGGCGACGCCCCTGTTCGAGGAGCTGGTGCGGGTCGCGAAGGAGCTGGGCGTCGAAGTGTCATGCCTGGACACGATCGCGGACATCTTCGGCGGTGACGAGATCAACCGGCAGCAGGTCCGCCAGTTCGTGCAGGGCTGTGCGGGCCGGCTGGCCGCTGAGACGGGCGGCGCCTGCCTGATGCTCGGGCACCCGTCCCGGGCTGGCGAGCAGAACGGGGAGGGCACGTCGGGCTCGACGGCGTGGCACGGCTCCGTGCGCTCGCGCTTCTACCTCGACCACATCGGCGACGAGGGCGGGCTCTACCGCGAGCTGACGACCAAGAAGTCGAACTACGGCCCGGCCGGGGCGAAGTGGAAGCTGATGTGGAAGGCGGGCGTCTTGGAGGTGGTGACGGCGTCCAGGACCGTCGCGGAGGGGGCCCCAGAAATTACGGGCTCGCTCCACCGCATCGTGCTCGACGCCGTGTCGAGCGCCAACCGCGACGGCGTCCGCCTCACCCTGGGGCGCACATCCAAGAGCAAGGCCGAGCCGATCCTGCGCCGCCGCGAAACGGGCGCGCTTGCGCCCTACACGGCCGCAGAGGTCGAGGAAGCCCTGGCGCAGCTCGTCGCGATCGGCGCGGTCGTGGAGGCCGAAGTGGGTCGCGACGGCTCGCGGCGGGCTATCATGGGTCTCAAGGCCGTGGCGGTAACGGCCGGTGAACCGGACAATTCGTCCGATGACGGCGGATTTTTCGACTGATTGGGTGCAGCAAACTAGGCGATCAAGGCACGGGCCAATTTGCTGCAAACCAGCTAAGTCGTTGAAGTCGTTGCAGCGAACTTCCGCAGCAAACTAAGAATGCAGCAGCGCCGCAAACTGCCGCAAACTTCCGAACAACACCCTGGTATCGTTCACGAATCTCTAGTTTGCTGCGCTCTGCTCAGACTGCCGCAAACTAGGGGGTATTACATACAGGGCATCCGCCCCGGCCGCGGGGGCCGAGCTGCGCCCCGCCATGTATCCCTGACCGAGCGATCTCGGACGTTTTGTCCGAAAAGATTTTCCAGCGCCTTTTCCCGTCGTGGAGTGGGCTCGATCGAGACGGCAGGTCGAGGGCCTCCATCCGCGGGCGCGGCGGGCGCGCCGGGTGCGCCGGGCGCGCGGCGCCCGGGCGCCCAGGCAGGCACTGGCGGGCACGCCCCGGGCGGGCGTTGCGCGGGCGCTCCGGGACATCCCGTCCGGATCGCGATGGCTCCGCGTTTCGCCAGAAACGGCCCGCCAGGGCTCAAGGCCGATTTTCGGCGCCCGTCGTAGCTCCCGGACCCCGCCGCGGCCGCTGGCGGGCCGTTTCTGGCGATTTTCAGCGGACGGCGCTCGCGACAGATCAGACGAAACGCAAAAGGCCCGCTCGGGGGAGCGGGCCTTTCAGGGTCGACAGGGTGCGGGCGGCTAGTAGTCGTAGGGGTGGCAGCGGCGATGCGTCCACTCCGTCAGCTTGGCGAGGCCCAGGAAGGGGAGGGCGACCGCGGACCCGGCCGCGGCGAGGGCGAGGACGTAGAACATCAGAGCGCACCCAAGGCGACAGCGACGGCGAGGAAGGCGACGGCGCCGAACATCACGGCGGACGCTTCGGCGAGGGGGAGCAGGACGGCGCGGGCGGTCACGCGACGCGCTCCACCAGGACGACGTAGCCGCCCGCGACCGTGAGGCGCGCCGCGACGGCGCCCCGGCGCAGCGATCCGGCCGCGGCGATGGCCGCGCGGTAGGCCCGCCAGCCGCCCTCTGTGTCGCGCAGCGACAGGCTGTCGAGCACGGCGACGACGGCGCCGACGAAGCGGGCGCCCGCGGTGTCGACGCGGCGCGCGACGAGCGCCATCTCGGCGGGTCCGACGTGCGGCGGATAGGTGGTGACGTGGTATTCAGCCATGGTCGTGGTGCTCCGTTGGCAGGCAAGGGGTCCGCTGTGGCGGCTGTGCCGCCCTCGCGCGGGGCGAAGGCGGCAGGGTCGCGACAGGTCGGGCGACAGATCAGACGTGCGCGGCCTCGACAGCGTCGGCGGACGCCTCGACGTTGAGCAGGTCGAGGCTCGCGGCGATGCGCTCCACCTCGCTCCAGTTGATGCGGTGGCAGCCGGCCACGAAGTCGCCCGACGCCTCGATGCTGTCGACCTGGAAGTGACCGACGCGGACGGTGCGGCCGTTGCGGTGCCAAGCCTCGCCGCGCTCGCGGCACAGCTTGACGAAGCGGAAAGCCTTGATCGCGTGGGACAGCGGGACTTCGGCGCCGAGCGAGGTCTCCAGCACGTCGCCGCGCACCCGCAGGTAGGCGCCGCCGCGTTCGTCGCGGCCGTGAAAGTAGGCGGTCGGCTCACCCGACAGCCAGGCCTCGCGCAAGGTGCGCTCCCGCTCGACGCGGGCCGCGGCGTCGCGAGCGTCGCGGGCCGCCTTGGCAGCCGCCGCGGCTTCGGCGCGAGCGAGGCGCGCGGCGATGCGCTCGGGCGTGTTGCGGGCGCTCCAGATGCGGAACGCGGCCGCTTCGTCCGCGTCGGTGTCGTAGGCCGGACGCGGCAGGCCGAACGCTTCGGCGTAGTCGCACGCGGGGTTGGCGATGCGGTTCAGCGAGGCGAGAGCGTCGGCGCGGTCGTAATCGCGCTTGCGGGGGAGCCGCTCAACGGTCGCGGTGTAGTCCGCGAGGTAGGCTTCAAGGTTCGCCGCGTGGATCTCGGGAGCGGACACCGCGTCAAGGTTGCGGTCGCCGCGGTTTTGACCGCCGAAGGCGCCGATGAAAGGAACCGTGAAGGTTTTGCGCACGCGGCCGTAGCCGAGCGCCGAGTGAGCCGGGCCGATATGCTTGCCGTTCGTGGTGACGCTATAGCTTCGCGCAGTAACGAGCGCGATCAGTTCGCCGTCAACACCCGGGACAAGGTGCGCGATCGGCGTGGAATAGCTGTAGAGCTTGCGGCCTTCAAACCAGAAATTGCCGTTGTGCGAGCGGGCGCTGTCCTGAGCCTGATGGGCCCAGATGTGAGCGACTTGGCGGTTAGCGACGACGTTCGGCATGACGTTCGATCCTTCTAGCGCGTCGGGTGACAGATCAGACGAAGCGGCCGTTGCCGCGGGGGAGCTTGACCGCCTTGACGCGGTCCGAGGGGAACATGGCCCGGAAGGTGGCGCGGGCCTCGCGCGGGGAGGTGGCGGCCACGTCCGCCTCAAAGGCGAAACCAAGGCCCGGGACGGTCCAGAGGACGATGAAGCGGATCATCAGCGGGGAGCCTTCACAAGGCGGCCCGTCGAGGCGTCACGCCAACGGCGGGTGCGGGGGCAGTAGATGGGCCCGACCGATGCGGCCTCGACGGGCGCGGCAGGCGCCTCGACGGCAGGCGCGGCGGGCTTACGGAAGGGGAGGAACATCGCGAGGGCCGAAGCGGCGATCAGCGCGCTTGCGGCGATCAGCGGGATATGCGGGGCCGTCTCGCCAAGGGGAGCGGCTAGCGGCGCCGTGTAGGCCATGAAGGTGTGAGCGGGTTCGGCCGCGACGGCTTGCGCCGTCACGGACATGGTCGAGCAGAGCGGGAGCAGGGCGGCTAATAAGGGGCGGGCTTTGGTCTGGAAGATCATGACACCGTGTCCGTTAGTGACTGCGTTACAGCACCTGTATCAGACAGATTGTCCGTCACGTCAAGCGGCACGACAGACAAAATGTCCGGAAAAGTGCGTACCTGTCTGACAGCCGATTTGCTCAATCGATAGATGCGGCCTATCAAGAGCGGGAGCGGCAATAGGCGGCGTCGCTATCCCGTTGTGCCGCTGACAGAATGTCCGGAGGCTGCAAGTGCCTGATCTGAAAGGGCGGATGACGCCGCAGGAAAGCGCATTCGTTGAGGCGATGGTGCGGACAGGCGATGCGGTCTATTCGGCGACCGTCGCAGGGTATGCGCAACCGCCGTCCGCCGCGTCCAAGGCGTTGAAGCGCCCGGACATCGTCGCCGCGATCCAAACGGCTGTGCGGCTGCGCGTGCAGGGCGAGGGCGCGGCCGTCGCGCGCACCGTGCTCGTCGAGATCGCCCTGGATAAGACCGCGCCGAAGGCTCCGCGCGTCGCCGCGGCCCGCGCGCTCGCCGAGATGACGCACCTAGGCGGCGTCGAGGGCGCGGGGCTCGACAAGCCGCTGTCCGAGATGACGCGCGCCGAGCTTGTCGAGGCGCGGCAGCGGGCAATTGCCTACCTCGCGGAGCTTGACGCGCCCGTGCTCGAAGCGGCGCCGCTTCCGGCGCCCGCGGGCGGGCTTTTCGACTGATTTGCGCCCCAAACCGCACGGTGCGGGATGCTAAGTCATTGATCTAACGGGGCGCCGCGCACTTCTAGGGGAAGTCCGACGCCTCGCGCGTGGCGCCCGGCAGCCGCCCGGCCGCGCGCGGGCGCGCCCCGGCCCCCGGGTACACCCGCGTCCGCGCGCGTCGGCGGTGGCCGGGGCCGCTGAGAAAATTGCGGCCGAAACCACGAACCGGACATTCTGTCCGGATCATCCCCGTTTTGTCCGGTCCGTCTGCCTTGTCCGGTCCGTCTGCTCGCGCTAGCGTGAGATATGACCAAACAGCCGCTTGCCGTCGTCACCATGGCCTTCAACGAGGCGATGCTGCTGCCGATCTGGGCGAGGCACTACGGCCGGCAGGTCGGCGCTGAGCACTGCTACGTCCTGGACCACGGCTCGACCGATGGGTCGACGCGGGACCTGCCCGTCAACGTCCTCCGGCTCCCGCGCTCGCCCCACGACGAGCACCGCCGGGCCGTGGCGGCGGGCGATTTCTGCACGTCGCTGCTCTACTTCTACGACCGGGTCCTGTTCACCGACACGGACGAGATGGTCGTGGCGGACCCGGCCCGCGATCCGAACCTTGTCGAGTTCGTCCGGCGGCTGCCCGGGGCGCCCTCGATCGTCTCGGCATTCGGCGTCGACCTGCTGCACGACCACACGCGGGAAGGCCCCCTGGATTGGGCACGCCCGTTGACCGATCAGCGCAGCGTGATCCGGCCGTTCAACTCGCTGTGCAAGCCCACGCTGATCCGCGAGCGCCCGGATTGGGCCGCCGGCTTCCATTTCAGCCACCGGGTGCCGGCGACGACGATCACGCCGTTCCTCTACCTGTTCCACATCGCCTTCGTGGACAACGACCTGCTGGTGCAGCGCCAGATCGAGCGCAACAAGGTGGCGAAGGCCCAGGTCGATCACCACCAGATCCCGCCCCAGCCGCTGCTCGATCACGTCAAGCGGGACATGGAGACGGTTCGGCGCGTCGGGACGAAGCTGGAGGCCGGCGATCGGGAGTTCGAGCGGGTGCGGGCTCGGTTCACGGAGCTGCTCGACCGGCGCGAGTTCGTGCAGCTCGACGAGTTCTGGGAGCTGCCGCGCCGGTTCCGCGGCCTGATCTGACGCCGGACATCTTGTCCGCACCTCGTGAGGTGCATGCGGGCTAGTTTAGGTAGCGGCCTTCGACGTGGCTGAGCGCTACGCGCACCTGACGCCAAAGGTCGCTGTCAAATTCGAGGTCCCGTAGCTCGTCGAGCGTGAGGGCTGCGAAACGGTCGCGAACGGGGCCCGGTGGGAGCGTATCGAGGACCAGCTTCCGGGTTCGCTCCATCGCTGCGTCTGATTTGTGTCTTGACGCTGTCTTGTCTTCGGACATATCGTCCGTCATGGCACGCTTTCCACTCACCGCTGCCGCGCTTGAGCACGAGGCCGAGGAGCTGATCTCGGGCCTGCTGGCTCAGCCGGCGTTCAAATCCGCAATCCAGGAGCTTCTGATGGCCTCCGTGAAGGAACTGAAAGACGCGCTCGACGGCGCGAAAGCGAGCGTCGACAGCCTGACCGCCAAGGTCGGACAGGTCTCCGGCTCCGGGATCGACCCGGCCGATCTGGATCCGGTTCTGGCCGAGGTCAACACCCTTCGGCAGACGGTCGACGCTCTCTCGGCCTCGCTTCCGGCACCCAAGGCGGCCGGCACACCCACAGTCATGTCATAATGTCGGCCGACGACCACAATAATTAGAAAAAGATAAATGTCAGCCCGGGCACTTGAGCTGCCCGGGCTATTTTAATCATAGTCGATGCTTATATCTCAGTCCCTAATTTGCTCGGCTTCGAGCCACAACGGATCTGTGGAAGATCTTAGCTGATCGAGCATCTCGCTCACACGAGCAAAATGAGACCTCTCCGGGGTATAAATCCACCCCTCGTCACCTTTATGACGCGATAGAATGTTTTCTCGAATCAAAAGTCTGAGTATAGAACCAGCGATCTTCTTCGATGCTCCGCCGCCGAAGCCCCGCAATAGTGCCTCTTCTTTGCGTCCGGCCCCCTTTTGTTTGAATGTCTTTTTTAGAATTGCGACGAGAATCTCCAGCGATGGCGAAAGTCCAGCTTTTTTGATCTGCGCGACGGTTTGTACCGAGTCAAAATCGTCAACTAGATCCAATTGAACCCAATCCGGCAGACCGGAGAATGACGCTGCCCCAGACACTCGGCTGGCCATACTACTTCTGATCGCCACACGATTCGGGGGTGAATTCGGAAGCACCAAATGCTCAAATGTTGTATCTGTTATTGTAAAATTCGTTACATTTTCGTCATTTATCACAAATTGCGATATAAAGGCCCCTGAGATCGTTAGCCCTTGAAGATCGGCCGGCTTTAACGCGTTACGAGACAACGACGCGACTATATCACCGGCTAGCGTTGCGTTCTTTGCAGCAGCGGCTCGGGAGGCAAGCTGCCTAAAACTATCAACGCGTTTTGACATATCTAATGCGAGTATAGACTGTCCGAGCGCTCGGAGCGGGTTTAGCCAGTTTTCGGAAATAGCGCGACGTCGTTGTGCCTCGTCATCGTCTGGAAGTTTAGCAACGTCCTTCGCTCGCAAACCGTCCAGAATAAACATGTCCACGAACTGGCGGTCTTGTGACTCTGCACCGATCCGCCCAAGGCTGGGAAGTCTTTGCAGCATCGCAGCAGCTTCCTCTACCGGAAGTTGGCCGACAACCGCCTCAAAGGCATCTTGTAGATCTCGCTGAGAAATTGGACCGATATTCGACGGCCGTGTCCTAGTTATTCGACTAAGGGCGACGAAGACCCGATATATAGTTTCCTCGTCGAAAAACGCATTGATGCGGGCGTCACGCTTGCAAACCACCCTGATGAAGTGATTCCAAAACTCCACGCCTTCGCTTGCGATGCCGAACATACTTCCAAGTTCGTCATCTGACAGTAGTGCGATAGTTTGGCAAATGAGCGGTTTCCGCGGCAGCCATGACGGGAGTTCGACTGCTAGACCAGCAGCATCGAAATACGCCTCTAGCTGCTCATCTGTAAATTCATCTTTCGCTTTGATGATAAGTGTATTATTCCTTTTAAGCCCTAGTGCAGTGAGCATTTCTTCGTTTGACGAAAAGTAATGCTCTCGCCCAGCTATCAAACATCCAGCGCTTGTGTTCTCGACTAAGTCCTTCACACCTCTCAACGCGCGTGCCCGAAGCTGTCGTAATCGGGTCTCATCTGTCGCCCACGATTGGCTTCCTAGCTCGTCGAAACCGTCGAGCAGAAGTATCAGACTTTGCCTGTTATTGGCTCTTACGGCTGCTGCGGCGAGATCATCTTTCCCAAGAACATAAGCACCTCTTCGGATGATCTCCTCGCCACGGTCGAGGCCCCAACATTCGCGGAGATTAACCGCGTAAGGGAATCGAAATGTCCCAGCCCAGCCGTCGGATAACAAATTAAACAATTCTCTTACGCATCGGCTTTTTCCGGAGCCGTATTCTCCAAGTAAAATGACGTTTTGCCCGGCCCGGAGCATGTCCGCTATTTCGTTAACACTGACGTCCTTGCCCCCGTCAAGTCTGGTGTAAGCAACCGGGACATAATTTGTCTTGTCTATCGCTCCGCTCAATGGATCGATCGAACTACCGAATGATGATGTTAGCCGGGCTTCTTTGTACTGAGGAAAGTGAAAAAAGAGGGTTCCCAACTGCCCGACCGATAAAACTGTAATTTTCACGGCGGCGGCCGCATCGATCATTGCCTGTGTGGGAGGCTTTGGAAGAACGATATAGCCGCGAAGCACTACTCCATCTACAATCAAACTCTGCCGAGCAAGACCGAGGCGGCCGATACCTTGCCTCACTTTGTCTAAGTCGTACTGCTTACTAATTTCAATAGCTACTGTTTCGTATTCGCTCTTATGGACAACTCCGTCGAAATTGACTCCCGCAATTCGCCCCGGCTCACAGTCTTTGCCGAAAACAAGCGTCGCAATCCCTCGAACTTGTTCTTCGAGTGTCTTCCAACTTGGTTGAGCCATAGCGCTGCACGCACCCTACCACGACCTCAATGTCTTCAATTACAACGTCAAATTGGCTCGATCAACCGATGGTACGACTTTAAGAACAAATGTTGAAACGCCATGTCGGCAGACGCCTTGTCCGTTTTGACGTGTGACCGTCTGCCGGATCTTACGCCTAAGGATCGGGTTCCGCTCGAAGCGTCCGGGGCCGCTCGTCTGATCTGTCTTGTGGAGGTCCGTCCGATGTCTTATTGAAATGGGCCATGACGCTACCCGCTTTCATCCGCCGCGCGTTCTCCTTCACCGCCTTTCAGCAGGCGCAGGGCGACGACAGCTTTCCCGGCACCGAGCTGGATGTCGAGCTAGACACCACCAACAACGCCCTCGACGCGCTGCTCGACGCCTTCAAGACCGTTCTGCGAGCTGACGGGAAGCTCGCCAACGGCATCGTCACCCGCAACAGCCTAGCCGCCGACCTGATCCTGGGGATCGGCGCAGCCCGGCCCTGGAACCCGACCCAACCCTACCTCGCCGACGAGACCGTCACCCGCGGCTACGCGATCTACCGGGCGCTCGCCTCGAGCCTGGGCGTCGACCCCGCTGCCGGCGGTGCGAGCTGGGAGCTGGCCGCGGACCTGTCGCAGGCGGTCGTGATCGCCGATGGGGGAGTGGGCACGGCCGCGCTCCAGGACGGCAGCGTCACGAACGCCAAGCTCGCCGCCGGGATCGACGGCGCCAAGCTCCAGGACGGCTCCGTGCCGGCCTCGAAGATCGGCGCCGGGCTCGGCACCGTGCCGATCGGCGCCCGCATGGCCTACGCCGGCTTCCGGGCGCCGCCCGGCTGGCTGTTCGAGGCCGGGCAGCCGATCTCGCGCACCGACTACGCCGACCTGTTCGCCGCGCTCACCGAGACGCTCCAGGTGGACATCGGCGCCGGGCAGAAGACGCTGCTCAACGCCTCGAAGTCGATCGCCGGTCTCGGCCTTCGCTCGGCAGTCGTCGAGGGCGTCGGGATCCCGGCCGGCGCGCGGCTGGTGAGCGACCAGAACGGCCAGCTCTCGATCAACGCCGCGGCGACCGCCAGCGCGGTCCAGGCGACGATCCGCATCTTCCCGTACGGGAACGGCGACGGCGCGACGACCTTCAACGTGCCCGACAGCCGCGGCCGGGCCGACTTCGGCCGCGACGACATGCTGACGAGCTATTGGGGCACGGGCGCCGGGCGCCTTGTCGCGACGGTCGACGGCGGCAGCCTCCAGGCCGGTGCCTTCGACGCCGGGGCGGGCAAAGAGCAGACCCTGCTCAAGATCACGAATCTGCCGAACAACCTTCCGGCGGGCAAGGTCACGGTGAACTTCCCGAAGCATAACCTCGCGACATACGGCGCTTTGGCGACTGCATCGGTGACGACTGCCAGTGGAGCCCTTCCCGTTCAGAACGTCTGGACGGGCACGGTGAACGGCGAAAGCAATCCGCAGCAGGCAAGCGCGGATTTCCAAGTCGACGGGACAAATGCGAACCCGACCGGGTCGCAGCCATTCAGCATCATCCCGCCCGCTCACGTCACAAACAAGATCATCTTCGCCGGAGTATAGTCATGCAGTCACGCCTGCCGACGATATGCGCCAATTACGGCGTCCGAGCCCAGAACGACTTAGGCTACACGCGCAACAAGGTCGCCGGACTGTTCGGCAACGGCGATGTCGAGAGCCAGGGCTTCAACACCCTCCAGGAGATCTCGCCGATCGTGGCGGGCTCGGCCGGCGGCTACGGCTGGATGCAGTGGACCGGGCCGCGGCGCCGCGCCTACCTCGCCTGGGCCTCCGCGCTCGGCCTCGATCCGGCCGCCGACGAGACGAACTACCGCTACATGGTCCACGAGCTGCTGACGATCGAGACGGCGGCGCACCGGGCGATCCTGGCGTGCGCCGACACGCCCGAGGCGGCCGCGGCCGTGGTCTGCACGAAGTACCTGCGCCCCGGGATCCCGCACCTCGACCGCCGCATCGCCAGCGCCAAGGCCGCCGCGGCCCTGATCGGCCCGGCGAAGGGCGCCAGCTCGCCCGACCTGGGCCCGGTCGGCGTGCCCATCAACCCGGCAGCGCCGCCCGTGCGCCTCCAGCGCGGCCAGTGGCCCGAGGACGCCCTGACGCGCTTCGAGGTCCAGGCGATCCAACAGCGGCTGCTCGATCTCGGCTACCATGTCGTCGGCTTCGTGGACGGGAAGTGGGGCGAGCGGACCGCCGCGGCGATCACCGCCCTCCAGGAGAACGCCCACACCGCGCTCCAGCGGACCGACGTGGCGATCGACGGGCACTACGGGCCCCAGACCCGGGCGCTGCTCGCCGACGACGCGAGCCGGCCGACCGTCTCGCCCGAGCGGGCCGGCGTGACCGCCAAGACGCTCGCCAAGGCCGGCAACCCGGTCGTGAAGACGGGCTCCAAGATCACCTGGGCGTCGGTGGGCTCGATCCTGGCGGGCCTGGGCGCCTTCGCCGTGACGCTCCAGCAGAACTGGACGACCAACCTCGACCTGGGCTGGCCGCTCAACATGGTGCTCGGCTTCCTGCCGCCGTGGGCCCTCCCGGTCGTGGTCGTGGCCTTCAACCTCTACACCGCCGCCAAGGCATCCGGCCTGATCGGCGTGGCGGTCGAGCGGGTCCGCTCGGGGATCGACAACACGGGCGCCGCCCAGGACGAGCCGGGCAAGTTCACGCTGCCCAGCCTGCCCTTCGGTCTCGACAAGCTGCTGCCCCGGTGATCGGGGCGGTCGCTGCCGTAGTCGGCAACCCCGCAACAGCCGATAAGGCAGCAGAGGTCCAGGCCCACGTCATGCAGTTAGATCTGACGACGGCGTTTGCGTTCATCGCGTGTATCCTCAGTGTTGGCGCGCTCGTATTCAGGTCTGGCGGTCAAGCTCAGGCTCAGAAGTCCTTTGAAACGTACTCGACCAAGATCGACACCGACCGTCAGAAGTGGCGCGAGGATTTCGAGAAGTCGGTTGAGCAGCGGTTCGGCGCCGTGAACGGAGCGGTGACACTTTGCCGTGAGCAGGTCCATGACGTTCGCGAGGATCTTGCGAGGAACTACTTGACTAAGTCCGAAGTCAAAGAGATCGAACTGCGCGTGTCCAACAGTCAAGACCGGATCCTTGACCATCTCGACAAGATCGACACTCGGCTTAACGAGATGCAGACCCGCGTACTCGAAGCGATCAATAAGGCAACGTCCCGTGGCTAGGATCGACCCGCGGACCGGGAAGCGAAAGGACTGGACGCCCCCGGTGAAGCCGGAGGCTGAGCGCAAGGCCGAGCGCGAGAAGGCCGTCGCCCTGATCCGCGCCCTCGACCGCGAGGAGATCGTCACCGAGGCGCGCGAGCGATTCATGCCGTTCGTGCGCTTCACCATGCCGGATCCGCAGGACCCGGACGACGCGAAGCGCTCGGCCTACGACGACCAGGACTTCCACCGCGCGATTGGCCTCGCTCTGGAGAAGGTCGAGCGCGGCGACATGCCGTTTCTGATCCTGACGGTGCCGCCCCGCCACGGGAAGTCGCAGCTCACCTCCCGGCACTTCCCGGCTTGGCTGCTCGGGCGCGACCCGCGCCGGCATATCGTAGTCGCCGCCCACACCGACAATCTGGCCGAGGACTTCGGCGCCGACGTGCGCAACATCATGTCGATGCCGCAGTACAAGCAGGTGTTCCCCGAGGTGGCCTTCCAGCGGGGCGGCAACGCCAAGAACCGCCTCCAGACGACCAAGGGCGGGCTCGCCTTCTTCGTCGGCCGTGGGACGGCCCTGATCGGCCGCGGCGCCGACTTCCTGATCCTGGACGACCTTATCAAGAACGCCGAGGAAGCCCGGTCCGCGGCCGTGCGCGAGGAAGTCTGGGAGTGGGTCGTCAAGGTCGCCATGACCCGGCGCATGTCGGCCCGCAGCCCGGTCGTCATCATCATGCAGCGCTGGCACGAGGACGATCCGGTCGGCCGCATCACCGACCCGACGAACCCGAAGCACGACCCGATCCTGGCCTCGAAGTTCAAGATCATCGATCTGCCGGCGCTCGCGGTGGACGACGACCCGCTCGGCCGGCCGAAGGGGAGGGCGCTCTGGCCGCTGTCGAAAGGTCAGCCGAAGTTCGATGAGGAGTTCCTGGAGCAGCAGCGGCGCCTCGATCCGACCGGCTTCCACGCGCTCTACCAGCAGCAGCCGTCCGCCGTGGACGGGACGCTGTTCCTGCGCGACAACATCCGCCTCTACGGGCCCGACGACCTGCCGGCGAACCTGACGCCCTACTGCACGTCGGACCACGCGGTCGGCGAGGACCGGAAGAAGCACGACGCCTCCGTGCTGCTCGGGGGCGGGCTCGACCGCGGCAACAACCTCTGGCTCACCAACTGCATCTGGGAGCGCTGGGCGACCGACCGCATCGTCGAGGCGATGTTGGATATGGCCCAGGAGCTGAACCCGCTGATCTGGGCGGCCGAGCGCGGCCACATCTCGAAGTCGATCGGGCCGTTCCTGCGCAAGCGGATGCACGAGCGCAACATCTTCTTCCCACTGCGCGAGATCACGCCGAGCGAGAACAAGGAAGTCCGAGCCCAGGCTATTGCCGGCCGGGTCGCTCAGGGCAAGGTGTTCTTCCCGCGGCACGCCGCCTGGACTGAGCGCGCGATCGACGAGCTGCTGAAATTCCCGAACGGCCGGAACGACGACTTCGTGGACGCACTCGCCTACTTCGGCATCCTGCTCCAGAGCATGTTCGCGCCCGGCCGGTCCGAGGCCGAGAAGGCCGCCGCGCAGCCGAAGACGGGCAGCTACGCCTGGATCAAGGCGATGCAGCGCCGCCAGGAACGTGACGATCAGATCCGGCAAGGGGGAGGGTACTGATGTCCAAGATCACCGACCAGGATGTACTTAGTGCCACCAGTAACGGGGACGGGACGCACGACGGCGTAAAGCTGGCACAGTGGCTTTACGAGGCCTATACTGGCAAGCCGCTGCCTCGCGACAAGGCTGAGGCGCTGGTGCAGGAAGGCGTGCGGCGGGCTCGCATCCGCAAGGACCAGGAGGCCCGAGGCTGATGTTCGACGACCCCCAGACCGCACTCGCGGACGAAGCGCCTCCGACCGCTGCCGAGGTGACGCCCGAGCAGGTCGGTCCGGCGAAGGAGCAGGCCCCGACCGAGCAGGAGCTGGCGCTCCAGCGGCGGATCTCGAAAACGATCCGTGAGGACAAGCGCCACTTCAAGAAGGCCTTCGAGCAGATGCGCAGTGATATGCGCGTCGCGATGCGCGGCCACGACAAGGATTGGTCGGACGACAAGTACAAGGCCAATATCACGGGCCGTCACGTCAAGGCCAAGACTGCCGCGCTCTACGCGAAGAACCCGAAGGCGGTCGCCCGGCGGGCCGACAAGATTGACTTCAAGCTCTGGAACGAGGATCAGCAGTCGCTGCTGATGGCCTTCCAGACGATGCAGGCCGCCCAGCAGGCCGCGCAGATGTCGCAGGCCCAGGCGGCCGGCGACCCGAACGCGCTGGCGGCCGGCGCCACGGCGCCCGAGCCGCAGCTCCCGCCGGGCTTCGCCGAGGCCCAGGCCCTGATCCAGGACTTCCAGGAGGGCATGGCCGCGCGCATGCAGGCCCAGCGGATCGCGAAGACGCTGGAGAAGCTGTTCGCCCACGCGATCAAGGAGCAGCAGCCCCTGGGCTTCAAGGAGAGCATGAAGCAGACCGTGCGGCGCGCCTGCACGACCGGCGTCGGCTACGTGAAGCTCTGCTACCAGCGGCAGATGGGCCCGTCCCCGAGCGTCGAGTACCGGCTGAACGACAGCCGCGTGCGCCTGGAGCACCTCAAGGCCCTGATCGAGGCCCAGCAGGGCGACGAAGGCTCCGTGGCCGACCTGGAGGCCGAGGCCGCCGAGATCGAGGCCATGGTCGAGAGCCTGTCGGCCGAGCCCGAGATCGTCACGTCCGAGGGCCTGGTTTTCGACTTCCCGCAGTCGACCAGGGTCATCCCGGACCGCCTGTGCCGGTCGCTCGAAGGCTTCGTCGGCGCCCGGCATCTGACGCTGGAGTACCTCTACACCCCGGAGGAGGTGAAGGAGATCTTCGGCGTCGATCTCGGCAAGAAGTTCAAGCCCTACCTCGCCAGCGGGAAGCTCGCCGACGACACATCCGAGAGCTACCAGCATCAGAGCGACATGCTCGACAGTGATGAGCCGGCCGGCGAGCAGCCGAAGGGCGATCTGTGCCTTGTCTGGGAGTATTTCGACAAGGCGGCGGGGCTCGTCTACTACGTCTGCGACGGTCACGAGGGCTTCCTCAAGCCTCCGGCCGCTCCGGATGTCTACGTCGACCAGTTCTGGCCGGTGTGGGCACTCACGTTCAACGCGGTAGAGAGCGAGGACGAGCTTTTTCCGCCGTCCGACGTGGCGCTGCTGCGCGACATCCAGAAGGAGTACAACCGCTCCCGGGACGGCAAGCGCGAGCACCGCCGGGCCGCGCGCCCGCGGTGGGTGTTCTCGAAGGGCTCGTTCACCGATGAGGATCTGTCCTGGCTCGGGACCGCCCCGGCGTTCTCGGCCACGGGCCTCAACATCGATCCGACGAAGGACATCAAGACCCAGCTCCAGGCCGTACCCGTGCCGGGCGTCGACCCGAACCTGTACGATGTCGGGGAGATCATGGCCGATCTCCAGTACGTCGTCGGCAACTCGACGGCCGGGCTCGGCGCGCCGCAGAAGGGCACCGCGACCGCCAACTCGATCGCGGCCGGCGCCAACGCCACGGCCGACCAGTCGGCGGTGGACGATCTCGACAACTTCCTCACCGCGATCGTCCGGGGCGCCGGGCAGATCCTGATGCGGGAGATGTCCGAGGAGACCGTCGTCAAGGTCGTCGGGCCGGGCGCCGTCTGGCCCGAGATGACGCTCCAGGAGATCGCGGACGAATTGTCCCTGGAGATCGAGGCCGGCTCGACGGGCAAGCCCAATCAGGCGGTCGAGATCGCGAATTGGGAGAAGATGCTCCCCTTCATCATGCAGATGCAGGGGATCAGCCCGCAGTGGCTGGCTCGCGAGACGCTCCGGCGCCTCGACGACCGCATGGATCTCACCGACGCCCTGGTGGACAGCCTTCCGTCCATCGTCGCGCAGAACCGGCAGGCCCAGGCCGCACCGGGAGATCCCAACGCTCAGCCGGACGCCCAAGGGCACAACGGCGCAGCAAACGGCCCGGCGGCCCCTGGTGGGCCCGCCGGACGTGGCGCACCGATGGGTGCGCAGTCTAAGGCTCCACCTGTCTGATCTGTCTTGCGACACCGGACATTCTGTCGTATCGAAGCAAAGGGTTAGAGGATCAACATGCCTTTCGACCGTGAAGATCTCTCCGAGGAACTGGACGAGGCTCTCGAAGTCCAGGCCGGTTCCGAGGGGACGGACGGGCAGGCCGGCGCCGATGGCGCCAAGCCTGCTGATGGCGAGGGCTCGTCCGCCTCGCAGGCGAAAACCGAAGACGAAGGCCTTCTGGGCGTGGTCCGCGACGCGGCCCCGGCCAAGAAGCCCGACGCCGCGGCGGCCTCGCCAGCCGAAGGTGCCGAGACGGGTGACAAGCCCGGCGAAGGCGCTCCCAAGCAGCCGGACAACGAGAACTACTCGGATGTCCCGTTTAACAAGCATCCGCGGTTCCGCCAGCTCCTGAGCGAGCGGAACGCCAACAAGGGCGACGCCGAGAAGTATCGGCAGGTCGACACGTTCATCCGTGACAACGGGATGACCGCCCAGGAGGCGGCAGACCTGCTCACGGTGGGCGCCATGGCGAAGACGAACCCGGCGAAAGCCTGGGAACTGGCGCGCCCGTGGGTCGAGAACCTCTTGAAGGCATGCGGGGAGGTGTTGTCCCCGGATCTGCAACAGGCCGTCCAGGAAGGACGGATGACGCAGGAGGCCGCCTACGAGGTGAGCCGCTCGCGCGCATCCGTCGCCGCCATGGAGGCCTCGCGCGGGTTCGAGGAGCGTCGTCGGCAGGAGCAGTCCCAGACCGAGCACGCCCGCTCGATCACGACCGCCGCCGAGGATTGGGAGACGGATCGCCGGGCGAGGGACCCGAACTACGACACGAAACTCGAACTGATCCATCGCGAGATCGCGTGGCGCCACCACAACGGCGATGTCCCGAAGACGCCGCAGGAGGTCAAGGCCCAGCTCGATGACGCCTACAAGGCCGTCAACGCTGCGCTCAAGCCCCCGGCGACGCCTCCGGCGGCAGCCCCGGGCCGGCAGGCGCCCCCGCGCACCGCGACCAAGCCCGTCACGGGTGGATCAGTGGCTGGTGGCAACGCGAAGCCCGCGCCGCGGTCAATGCTGGAAGTCGTCCAGCAGGCTGCAGGTTAAGGGCCGCACGGCTTAGGATAAGGTCATGCCGTTTACTGCGAACGAACTGGCGAACATCGCCAACTCCGCTCTCGACTACTACCTCAACAAGGGCAAGGTCGAGAAGCAGAACATCCAGGAGAAGCCCATGTCGAAGGCCTTCGAGGCCTCCGCTGGGCAGTTCCCGGGTGGTAAGGGTCTGGTCTCCATCGGTGTGAAGGGCGGCCAGGGCGGCGGCTCCTTCCAGGGCTACACCCACGACGATCAGGTCACGTACTACAACCCGGCGTCCAACCTGCGGGTCGGCTACGCCTGGAAGGAGCACCACATCGGCCTGGGCCTGACCCACACCGAGCTGAAAATCGACGGCATCACCGTCGTCGAGGACGGCGCGGACCAGACCACGACCGAGAAGGACGGCCGCGAGCAGTTCGCCCTGGCGAACCTGCTCGAAGGCAAGATGGAGGACTTCGACGAGGACAAGAAGAAGTCCTGGGACGAGCTGCTCCACGGCGACGGTACGGGCGACGCGAAGGCGCTCGCCGGCATCCAGTCGATCATCCTCGACAACCCGGCGGTGGGCTCGACCGGTGGCCTGTCCCGCGTCACCTACCCCTGGTGGCGCAACCGGGCGGCCACGGCCGCCGCGGCGGCCGCGGGCACCGGCCAGGACGCTATCGCCAGCTCGGCGGCTGGCGGCGGCGTGCTGATGCAGTTCCTCCAGAAGGAGGATCGGCAGCTCAAGCGCTTCTCCCAGGGCGGCGTGAAGCTGCGCCGGTTCGCCGGCTCGGACTTCATCGACGCCATGGAGCGCGAGATCCGTGCGAACGGCAACTACTCGCTCAGCGGCTTCCGGGCCGCGGGCACCGTGGATGGGAAGATGGCCGACCCGACCTGGGACGGCAACGAGATCATCTACGACCCGACCCTGGACGACATGGGCCTCGCCAAGCGGATGTACGCGATCGATATGCGCCGCATCCGTCTGATGTACATGATCGGCGAGAAGAACAAGAAGGCCTCGCCGCCGCGTCCCTACGACCGCTACGTGATGTACCGCGGTCTCACCTCGACCGCGGTCATGATCGCGTCGCAGCTCAACACGAGCGGCGTCTACGACATCAAGTAACGGTGTCGTCTGATCTGTCATAATACAGGGCGGCTCCTTCGGGGGCCGCCCTCAAATCTGAGGGGCTAGGAGGCCCGCCACCATGGACACCGCACACGTCTTTGTCGCCCTTGCCGGAGATCGCGGAAACAGCGTGCCCAAGACGGTCACGCCCGCCGAGATCCAGATCCTCCAGCGCATGCACGGCGACGACGCGGTGCATGACATCCTGCCCGGCGAACCCGTGCAGCGCTCGAAGCAGCAAGAGCTGGGCCGGCTGGCCGGCATGTATCGGGCCCGTGACGAGGACGGGAAGCCGCACCTCCAGGTCATGTTCCCGAGCCACACCCTGCTCCCGATGACGATCGACGAGCTGGGGCTCCACGACAGCCTGTTCCGCGCGACCGAGCGCGCCCGGCCGTCGACCCGCACCGTCGAGGTGCCCGTCGAGCAGACCCACGGCGCGCCGGGCACCGCGCCCGTGCAGGTCGGATGGGACAACACGCAGTTCGAGCCGAGCGAGGTCCCGGCCGACCCGGAGACGCAGCCCGAGCTGGTGGGCACGATGGTCGACCCGCGCTCCCAGCACCAGAACGACGAGCCGCCCGGTGTGGCCCTCGACGCCACGAACGACGGTGACGCCGACAAGCTCCGCGCCCGTGCCGAGGCGCAGGGCACCGGGCCGGGCTCCGTCCCGACCCAGACCGGCGCCCGGACGGACGGCGGCCCGGTCGAGACGGCCGGCGCCAAGACGGCCGAGCAGAAGGCGGCCGAGGTCGCCCCGGCGGCCGACGCCAACGCCCTGTTCTCGTAAGGGGAGACGACGATGGCCCGCGGGCAGACGCTGCTCAAGCTGCTGGACGACCTGCGGGCCGAATGCCGGCTGTCGCCGAACCCCTCCCACAACGCCCAGCAGCGCGAGACGCAGGTCCGCCTGCTCCAGCGCATGCAGGAGTGGCTCTACGACGACTACGACTGGCCGCACCTCCGGATCGAGCGCACCTTCCCGAGCCAGCGCGGCCAGCGCTACTATGGCCTGCCGAAGGACATCGCGCTCGAACGGATCCTGCACCTGGAGGTCCGCTTCGGGACGCGCTGGCTCCCGGTCGGCACGGGGATCGACACGGAGTGCTACGCCGGGATCGACAGCGACAGCGGGCAGCAGGGCTGGCCGGTCCGGCGGTGGCGGATCTGGGAGGACGACCGGATCGAGCTGTGGCCGGTGCCCGACCAGGACGCCGGGACCGGGATCGGCGATGACGGTTCGATCAAGGTCGTCGGGATCCGCAACCTGAGGCCCTTCCGCGACGACACCGATGTCTGCGACCTGGATGACCGCCTGATCGTCCTGTACGCGGCGGCCGAGCTGCTCGCGGCGGCCGGTGCGAAGGACGCCCAGCTCAAGCTCCAGCAGGCCGCGGCGCGCTACGCGAAGCTCAAGGGCGACCTGACGCCCCGGCGGCGCGTGCAGATGTTCGCCGAGCGCCCCGAACGCGCCCCGCTGCGCGGCATGCCGATGGTCGACTACCGCCCGGCGAGCAAGTGATGGGCACGATCTGGATCCGCGAGTTCACGGGCGGCCTCGACACCCGCAAGCTGGCCGAAACCTCGAAGGGCGGCACGCTCGTCCAGGCGGTCGACGGCCACATCAACCGGGGCGGCGAGTTCGAGCAGCGCGCCGCGTTCGTGCCGGTCTACACCCTGCCGAAGGGCACCGTGGGGCTCGCCTTCACCAAGGCCGGGCCGACCGTCTTCGGCTCGATCCCCGACCCGGGCGTGCCCAACGGGGTGAACTACCAGCGCCTCCAGCACCCGGACGGCGCGACCGAGCTGGTCGCGGTCCGGAGCTTCGACCTGTTCTCCGGGAAGATCTTCGCGGTCGGAACCTTCGCGGACGGCGACATCTACCAGTTCTACGACGGCAAGCGCGTCACGAACTACGGCACCAACACCGCCGTGGTCCCGGGATCGCCGGTTCGGACCTTCGGCCGCAAGCTGTACTACCTGACAGGTCCGAACCTGATCTACTCGAACCTCGCGGACCCGACCAACTTCGACGCGGACAGCGGTACGAAACTGCCGGACGGGACGACGACCGACGTGAGCGCGCCCGACGCGGACGGGAAGACCACGAAGACGGAGACGACCCGCAAGACGAACGCGGACGGTACGGTCACAATCACCGTCGTCGTCACCAAGCCGGACGGCTCCGTCACGACCACGACCAGCACCGAGCCCGCCCCGACGACGGGCGTGGGCGCCGGCTTCAACGACCTGTCCGAAGAGGACTACGGGTCCGAGGATCTGACGGCGATCGGCCGCTACCAGAACTACCTCGCGATCTTCTCGGACCGGACGGTCCAGGTCCGCTACATGGACCCGGACCCGGCGCTCTCGAAGGGCATCCAGTCGCTGCACAACACGGGCACGATCAGCCCGCGCAGCGTGACGGAGTTCGGCGACACCGACCTGTTCTACCTCGACGCCTCCGGGCTCCGCTCGCTCAAGGCGCGCGATGCCTCGAACGCGGCCGTGAGCACCGACATCGGCTCAGCGATCGACGTGCTGCTGACGGACTTCGTCGCCCAGCAGAGCGCCGAGGACGTGCAGAACGCCATCGGCGTGATCGAGCCCCGCGATGGCCGCTTCTGGCTGGCGATCGGCGATACGATTTTCGTGTTCTCCTACTTCCCCGCGGCGAAGGTGAGCGCATGGACAATCTACAAGCCCGGCTTCAAGGTCGAGGAGATCATCGTCTACAAGCGGCGGGTCTACTTACGATCTGGCGACCAGATCTACGTGTATGGCGGCCTAGGCGCGGAGCTGCTGTACGACGACACCGAAGCCGTGGCGTGGCTACCCTACCTCGACGGCGACCGGCCGACCGAGACGAAGACGCTCCAGGGGATCGACGCCGCGGTCCGCGGCTCCTGGCGCGTCGACATCGGCATGGACCCGGCGCAGGTCGAGGCCAGCGACAAGATCGGCGTCGTCACAGAGACGACCTTCATGGCGAACCGGATCCCGGCCAGCCATCAGGCGACCCACTTCTCCCTGCGCTTCCGCTCGGACGGCCGCTACCTGCCGAACAAGCCGGCGGTGTTGGGCTCGGCCGCGATCACCTACTCGGCCGAGAGCGACAAGGCCCGGTCATGATCCTGGAGCCTGTCACCTACGCCACGGCCCTCCAGGTCGGCCAAGGCATGCGCGAGCGCGACGTGATGGAGTTCGCCGCGGTCGCGCCCGTGGGCGCCGAGGATCTGGCGCCCTGGCTCGCCCAGCGCTTCGGCCGGCGATCCGAGCTGCTCTGCGCCCGGACCGACGACGGCGAGCCCGTCTGCATCGGCGGCGCGGTCGAGGTGCGGCCGGGCTCGGCCACGCTGCTGTTCTACGGCACCGACCGCTTCCCCGAGATCGCCCTGGGGATGACCCGCTTCATCCGCCGGCACTACTTCCCGAGCCTCGCGGCGGCGGGCACGCACCGGATCGAGTGCGTCACCCTCGACAGCTACCGGGAGATGCAGCGCTGGCTGGAGACGCTCGGCCTGGAGCGCGAGAGCACCCTGCGCGCCTACGGGCGCGACCGCGAAGACTTCGCCATGTACGCCTGGATCGACGCCGATGCTCGTTCGCCTCGCCATTGAAGCCGACCGCGCCGCCCTGGTCGAGCTGTGCGTCCAGGCAGTCGAGGAGAGCGTTCGCGGCATCCCGCCGGACCGGGAGATCATCAACGAGACGATCGACAGCTCCTTCGCGACCGCGGAGCCGACCTTCTTCGTGATCGAGCGCCAGCGGGAGCTGATCGGCTTCATGATGGCGTCGATCGGAAGCTACGCCTTCGCCTCTGGCATCTTCACGACCCAGCAGGTAATGTTCGTCCGTCCCGATATGCGCGGCACTCGGGCGGCCGCACTCCTGATCCGGCATCTGATCGCCTGGAGCACTAGGCTCGGCGCGAAAGAGATCACAGGCGGCAACAACAACGGGCTCTACACCGAACAGACCGCTTGCCTGCTGGAAAAGCATGGTTTCGAGCGCGTCGGGGTGTTTATGCGCCGTCCGGGAGTGCAGTAATGTCGAAGAAGGATGGCGGCGCCGGCAAGCAGGCGAACATCGCACGTATGGAGGAAGCCCAGCGGCAGGCGACTATCCGCCAGGGCACCGACCAGATCAACTCGACGTTCGACAGCCAATTCACGCCGGACTTCTTCAACAAGCAGCGCGACAACTTCCTCGCGTTCCAGCTCCCGCAGCTCGACGGGCAGTACGGTGACGCTCAGCGGCAGCTCACCTACAACCTCGCGCGGAACGGGAACCTGGACAGCTCGACCCGCGGCTTCCAGCAGGGCCAGCTCCAGAAGACGTACAACACCCAGCGGACGACCGTCGCCGACAACGCGAACAGCTACGCCAACTCGGCACGGAGCAACGTCGAGCAGGCCCGCAACAACCTGATCTCGACGCTCAACGCCACGGGCGACGCGACCCAGGCCGCCAGCTCGGCGACCAATCAGGCCGCGATCCTGGCACAGCCGCAGGCCTACAGCCCGCTTGTCGACGCCTTCGCCACCACGACCGGCGCCCTCGCTTCCCAGGCCCAGGCCGATCGCGCCCAGGCTATCGCCAACGGAACCTACACGGGCGGCTCGGGCCTGTTCGGCACGTCCGGCGGCTCCGTCCGCGTCACGAGGTAAGGCCCATGTGTGATCCGCTCACCATCGCAGGCGCGGCGCTCTCGGCCGGCGGCATCGCGGCCAACTCGATCGGCGCCTCCCAGGCCGCCGCCGCGTCGAGCCGCGCCTACGCGGCCGAGCAGGCCCGGCAGGCCCAGCTCCGGCAGGAGGCCGCGCAGGTCCAGCAGCACTCGAACAGCCTCTACGAGGGGTTCGCCGGCAAGCAGCAGGACCGGGCGGCCGATCTCGCCTCGACGCTCCGCAGCGCCCAGCTCCCGGCCCAGGGTTCGGCCTCGACGACCGTCGAGGCGCCGGCCAGCAGCTCGAACATCACGACGCAGGGGGAGGCCTCCCAGCGGGCGAGCGCGGACGCCTATGCCGGCCAGCAGGCCACGGCGCTCGGCGACCTGCGGTCCTTCGGCGACCTGCTCGGGACGAACGCCCTGGCCCAGGCCCGGGACGCCTCCCAGATCGGCCAGATCGGCAACTTCATGCGGGGCTCGGCCTCCGTGCTGCCGCAGGAGCTGAATGCGGCCAGCCACGCGGGCGACACCGCCAAGCTGTTCGGCGGCCTCGCGGGCGGGCTCGGCAAGGTCGGGATCGCGGCCGGCATCAACGGGAGCACCCTGGGCGGCCTGTTCGGTGGCGGCGCCAGCTCCGGCGGGAACGTCTCCACCTCGCTCCCGACGATGGCCGCCTCCGGGATGGGCTCGATCGCCAACGCCTACGGCAACCTGCCGGCCGCGCCCATGTCGATCGCCCAGCCGTTCGGCGCGGACCCGTCCTTCGCCAGCAGCCCCTACCGCGTCTGAGGTCGACATGCCGTCCTTCCGCAACAACGCCGTCGACCCGCAGCAGATCTCCAGCGCGTTCGACAGCATCGCCAACGCCTTCAAGGTCACGCCCCAGGAGATCCTGGCCGGCGCGAAGTCGCGTGAGACGATGCAGAAGGTCCAGTACCTCGCCGACGCCTACAAGCTCGCCCAGGACCCGAACAGCGACCAGGGCCAGCTCGACCGCCTCGCCTCGATCGCGGGCGCCTACGCGCCGAGCCAGAGCCTGACGGCGGTGGACCGGAACAACGCTACCTCCCTTCGCACGAACGCGGCCGACAACGCCCGCGCGCTCCAGCTCGCCCGCGAGGGGCAGGCCGGCGAGACGACCCGCACCCTCCTGTCGCCGGTCGGGGAGGGGCAGACCCGCTTCATCCCGCCGTCCGTCGCAAGCCTGTACGGGCTGCCGGCGCAGCAGATCGGCGCCGTGAAGGCGAACGAAGGGCAGACGGTGGCGCTGCCCGGCGGCGGGACGGTCGAGGGGCGCGAGAAGCCCCTGACGGAGGACGCCGTCAAGGCGCGGGTGCTGGCCGGCATGGAGCCGGCGGCGCAGCGCGCGGCCGCCTTCGGCAACACGCCCGTCGAGACCGTCATGACCCCGCAGGGCCCGCGCATCTCCTCGCGTCTGGACGCGATCGGGCAGGCCCCGGCGCCGGACACCCAGAAGGCTCAGTTCTTCAACTACGACACCCCGGACGGGAAGTCCGGCACCGCCCGCACGGACGGCTCGGGCAAGCTCGTCGACACCCAGACCGGGGCCGAGCTGCCGCCGGGCTCGCGCACCTACACGGCTCAGCTCACCGGCAACAAGTCGGACACCGGGCTCGGCGCGAGCGCGAAGTCCAACATCGAGACGCAGCTCCTGGATCTCTCGAACCTGGAGCAGAGCGTCAACGCGCTCGACAAGATCGCGACGACCAATCCGCAGTCGATCGGCCTCACTGGGCAGGTTCTGGGCATCGGCCAGGACGCCATGGCGACGATGAAGGAGGCCGCGACCATGTTCGGCCCCAAAGCCCAGGACTATCTCAAGCAGGTCGAGGACGGTTCTCTGCCACCCGAGATGTCCCGATACTTCAACCCGAACATCCCGCAGGCGACGTTGCTTGAGAACACCATTCTGGCGCAGTACGCCAAGATGCAGGACCCGAACGGCCGGCTCAGCAATCAGCAGATGGAGATCGCCGCCAAGGCGCTCGGGATCGACGGCATGCTTAAGTCGGCCGACAAGACGAAGGCCGTCATCGCCGGCATCCGGCAGCAGATCGCGGCCAAGCGCGCCATGATCGGCGGGGCCGCGCCGGCCGCCAACGCGATCCGGCCGCCGGACGCCGCTGGTGGGCCCGCCCCGGCGCCGGCCGGCACGCCCGTTCGTCGGAAGTGGACCGCCAGCGGGGAGCTACAGTGATGCCGATCGAGGTTGAAGGTCCGGACGGCGCGATCAACGAGTTCCCGGACGGCACCCCGGATGCGGTCATCTCGAAGGCCATGCAGTCCGTCTACGGCGCCCCGAAGGCTGCCCCGGCCACGACGGGCGGGATCGGCGATCTGGTCGCCGGGGCGCTGTCGCGCGCCGAGAGCGCGGCCGGCGGGCTCGTCGAGCGAGCGGCCGAGAAGGTCGGGCTCGGACCCAAGGGGCCGTCGTCCTACCAGCAGTCGTCGGACCTGGACGCCCAGATGCGCGGCGTGCCGGCGGCCCCGGTCACGTCCAAGCCCCAGGAGGGCGGCGAGCGGCGCTCCGGCGCGCTGGCCGGCCTATTCGGCGTGGCCGACCAGGGCGTGCGCGGCGTCGCTCAGGGCGCGGCGACCATGGCCGGCCTGCCGGTCGACCTGACGACCATGGTGCTCAACATGACGCCCGGCGTAGCCCAGCTCCGGACCGCGCTCGGCCTCACGCCGAACATCTCGAAGCCCTTCCTGGGCTCGGACTTTAACAAGAGCGCGCTCGACACCGCGAACGACGCGACCATCGGCGGGATCAACGCGGCCACGGGCGCCAACCTCGACCTGCCGGTGCGTGAGGGCGCCAACGTGTTCGAGCGCGCCGCCAACCGGGTCGGGCAGGAGATCGGCGGCGCCGCGCTCCCGGCGGGCGCGGCGATCGGCAAGGCCGCCCAGGTCGGCATGGAGGGCGCGCGGGCGATCCAGAACCCGATCGCCCGGCACTTCGTCGAGCAGGCCGCCGCGAACCCCTCGAAGTTCCTGGGCCGCGAGGTCGGCGCGGCCGGCGTGGCCGGCGCGGGCGCGGCGGGCGTGAACGAGCTGACGCGCGCGGCCGGCGTGGACGAGCACGGAGTTGGGCACGCAGCCGGCGATCTGGCCGGCGCGCTCGGCGCCCTGGGCCTCTACGGGATCGGTAGCCACGCGATCAGCAAGGTCGGCGACGTGTACGGCGCGATCACCGGCAGCGATCGGTTCGCCAATCAGGTCGTGCGGGACGCGGTCGTCGATCGCCTCGCCACGGCGTCGGGCGCGCCCACTGTGCCGGTCGGCAAGCGCGACGTGTTCGACACGTCGGACATCGTGTCCGCGATCGAGCGCGGCCGGGCCAACCCGATCGGCGACACGGTCCCGGGCTACCAGGACACCCTGGCCGACGTGACCCGTAACCCGGGCATCGCCGCGACGGAGTACGGTCGCCGCACCTCCGGCAGCCCGACCCTGGCGCAGCGCGGCGTGGAGAACGAGCAGGCCGTCAACTCGGCGATCGACAGCCTCGCCCCCGAGGGCAACGCCGGGGCGCTGCGCGAGGGCCTCGCCGGCTGGCGCGAGCAGCTCCAGACAGGCGCGAGCGCCGAGGCCCAGGCCGCACAGGCCCGGTTCGAGGAAGCGGCCAGCCGCCTCCAGGCGCAGATGCACCCGGACGCCCGGGGCCAGGACATCCGGGCCGCCCTGGAGGACGCCAAGGCCGCCGCGCGCGAGCTGGAGCGCTCCCATTGGGCCGGCGTGTCGACCGGGGACGCTGACATCCGCCCGCTGGTCGACGCCTTCGGGAACGTCCGCAGCGGCCTCACCCAGACCGCCCGGGACCTGTTCGACCCGTCGCACCTCACCGGGATCCCGCAGCGGTTCGTCCCGGCCGAAGCCGGCGCCGCGGCCGATGGGGCCGGAGCGGCCGGCCGGGCGGCCATGGATGGGCTCGACCCGTCCGAGCGCGCCATGGCCGAACGGCTGCTGGGCGACCGCCCGGCACCGGCCGGCGCGGCTGCCCCCGAGCCCGAGCCTGTGCGGGTCCCCCTGCGCGAGATGGCCGACCTGCGCTCGGCCCTCGCGGCCGAGCACCGGGACGCCTTGTCCACCTCTAATCCCGCGCGTGCGCGCGTGATCGAGCAGTACATCTCGGCGCTGGACGACTACGCCCGGCAGGCCAACCCGAACGTCGAGGCCTACGACGCGGCCCGGGATTTCTCGCGCCAGCTCAACGACCGCTTCACCCGGCCGCAGACGGACGTGGCCCAGGTGCTCGATCGCAATCAGGGCGTCTACCGCCAGTCCGACGCGAGCGTCCCAGGCCGGTTCGCGCGCCCCGACAGCGCCGACCAGGGCGGGTTCGAGGCGCTGATGCGCGAGGCCGGCACCGACCCGCGGGCCCGCAACGCCGTGGCCGACCAGATCCGTGAGGCCGCGTCGGCCGCGCAGACGCCGGAGGCCGCGACCCGGTTCATGGAGGAGCACAGCCGCGTGCTCGACCAGTTCCCCGAGCTGCGGGCCCAGCTCGAAACGCGCGCCCGGACGCAGCGGTCGGCCAACCTCGCGGAGGAGCGCCGGGCCGGCCTGGAGCGCGAGCTGGGCACGGAGAACACGCGCGGCAGCTCGGCCGTGGGTCAGTACCTCCACTATGGCACCGAGCAGACCAGCCGGGCGATCCAGGGCGTCTTCTCGGCCGCCAAGCCCGCCGAAGCCGCGCGCGAGCTGCTCGACTTCGCCGGCCGGGACAAGAGCGCGGTCGACGGCATGCGT
Source organism: Methylobacterium sp. yr668 (assembly GCF_900116245.1). Classification (NCBI taxonomy): domain Bacteria; kingdom Pseudomonadati; phylum Pseudomonadota; class Alphaproteobacteria; order Hyphomicrobiales; family Methylobacteriaceae; genus Methylobacterium; species Methylobacterium sp. yr668. The sequence goes on from NZ_FOZY01000032.1 coordinate 48,067, forward strand.
CGGGCGATCTGGGAGGAAGCGGAGCGCGTCGGCCGGCGGAAGGGCGAGACGACCGCCTCGACGGACGGCGTGCAGCCGTGGATGCCCGGGAAGCTCAAGGCGTTCGTGGACAAGCCCAACGTGCGCGCCGTGCTCCAGGAGGCTTACCGGGACGAGCCCGAGCACCTCGCGAACCTCGACAAGCTCGCGGAGGTACTCCAGCACACGAACGTCGGGGCGCGCGGCCGGGCGCCGAACAGCTCCGGCACGGCCCAGGGCATGATGGACACGATCCGCAGCTCCGTGTCGCCCGAGAGCATCCAGAGCGGCGTCATGTCGGTCAAGCGCGGCCAGATCGGCGTGCCGTGGTTCGTCACGTCGATCGCCGCGCGGCTCGCCCGCAACAGCGTCAAGGCCGCCCAGGCCGGCGCGATCAATCGCATGCTCGACGAAGCCCTGGTCAATCCGGAGGCAGCCGCCGCGCTGCTGCGCGAGAACAACCCGGTGAACCGGGCCTACCTCGCGCGCAGCTCGAAGCTCTGGGGGATCCAGCACGGCGACCAGATCGCCAGCGCCCTCAACGACAACGAGGAGCCCGATCCCGTGAAGGACGCGCTCAAGAGGAGCCGGCGGTGAGCATCGCAGACGCATTCCGGCGGACGGCCGCCCAGATCGGCGCCAACCCGCTCGATCTGGCGACGGTCGCATCCTACGAGAGCGGCGGGAAGCTCAACCCGGCCGTCATGGGCGGGGCCGGCGGGCGCTACGCCGGCATCTTCCAGTTCGGCCCGTGGGAGCAGCAGCACTACGGCGTCTCGAACCGGAGCACGGCCGAGCAACAGGTCGAGGCGGCCGGCCGGTTCCTCAAGGATCGCGGCTTCAAGCCCGGCATGGGCCTGCTCGATATGTATTCGGCGATCAACGCCGGCCGGGTCGGCCGCTACAACGCCAGCGACGCGGGCAACGGCGGCGCCCCGGGCACGGTGCGCGACAAGGTCGAGAAGCAGATGGGCGTCCACGTCGAGAAGGCGAGGGCGCTGCTCGGCGCCCTCGGCGGCGCCCCGGCGTCTGATGCGCCGGCCGCCGGCCAGACACCGCAGGCGGGCACGGATCTCGCCGCGGCGCTTGGGCCGGGCGTCACGCTGCCGACCCTGGCGCCGGCCGTCCCGGTCGTGCTACCGGCCGAGCCGGACCCGACGATCCAGACCCAGCAGGCTCAGCAGCTCCAGGAGCAGCGCGCCCAGCAGGAGCAGCAGAGGAAGCAGGCCCTGCTGAGCGTGAGCGCGTTCTACCGCTGAGTGCGCCCAAGAGTGCGCGCAAGACAATCGGACAGGGCGAAAAACGCAACCCTGCCAAATACTTGACAAGACGGTAGTTCTTCTTGCAGAAGTGCG
>NZ_FOZY01000072.1:0-6914 GCF_900116245.1 Methylobacterium sp. yr668
TGCTCAGCCAGCCGGTCGCGCACCTCGCGCAGGAAAAGACGCGGCTCCTGCTTGGAGATCCTCAGGATCAGCCCGGCATGCGCCTCGATGCGCTTCGAGGTGTGATCGCCGCCCATCGGCTTGGGCGCGACATGGCCCTCTTGGTGGGCGCGCTGCGACCAGCGGCTGGCGCTGGAGACGCTGACCCCAAAGCGAGCCGCGGCTCGGTGGCACGAGGCTCCTGCCGCCACGGCAGCCACGACACGCTCGCGTAAGTCGACGGACAAAGGTGAAGGCATCGGCGTGCTCCTTCACCCACCAACGCGCTACCCGCCAACCCGTCTCAAGCGGCACGGGACCGGCTCTAACTCGCAAGGATGAGCGACACCGATACTTTGCGTGAATTGTGGGCCCTGCTGGATGCCGATCCAGCTGTATCCCGGCCGCAGACGCCGGAAGAGTGGAAGGCCGCGGTAAGCGCAGCGATTGATGCGTTGATCGACGAACCGGATGTGATCATCCCCGTGACGGATGACATCGGCGACCTAGGGCAACCGATTTCCAGGCAGATCAAGGTTCCGAAGCTGCCAGGTTAGGTAATGAGATCCGCCTTGCCTGGACACCCGCCCTGCCGCTCGTCATCTTGACCGCATGACCTGGTAGCACTGCCACACCTACGATCCGTAGGAGGAGCCAGCGTTCCGGGGTGGGTAGTTCAGGGCTTCACACGACCGTAATCCGACGGTGTCCCATGCATCAACGTAACTGCCTCAATGCGTCCGACGTGCGCATCCTCATGGCTGCGGGACGCGCAGAGGCCGAACGGCGCGGCCTTCCGGTGGCGTTCGCGGTGGTCGATGAGGCAGGCGTGCTGCTCGCTCTGGAACGCCTCGACGGCGCGCGTTTCCACACGCCCGAGGCGGCTTGGTTGAAGGCTCGGACGGCCGCGATCACGCGCACGTCGACCCAGGATCTTCAGGGAGCGGTACAGGCGAACGCGGCGCTTCTCGCCTTTCCAGATCGCCTACCTCTGACGGGTGGATTGCCGCTGCTGGCCGGCGAGGACATCGTGGGCGGCGTCGGCTCGTCGGGTGGCGAGCCCGAGGACGATCTAGCCGTGTGTCACGCCGTGTACGAGTCGCTCCGACGGCTGCCCCTCCCTGGCTAAGCGTCTGCGGCCGGGCTGGACACACGCAACGTCGCCCACGGGTAGCTCGCAAAAAGTGACGGCTGCCAAGGTCCCCGCCCCGAGCGGAAGGGTGACCTGAAGGGCAAGGTTCGGTCGCTCCCCCGCCGGTCGGATAGCACGATGCTCTGGACGAACACGACGCCCCGTCCGCCCGGCTCGAAGCGCCGGAAGCCGTCATCGGATGACACTGCCTGAGCGGTCATCGGCTGGCTTCAACTAACGGGGGGGCCGAGGTGAATTCTGGGTGCGCTAGGGTCGTCACCCGACAGCCCAGAAGAGCGGGAGCGCGCCCACCAAGAACAGGGCCGAGGAGAGGAGCACGGCGAGGGGCTCGCGATGGTGCAGGACGAAGGCGTGAGGGCTGGCGAGCATGGCGAGGCCCGATCAGGAGAGAGGTCAGCACGCTCGCTCCTGAACCTTGACGGATCGGGGGCGCTTCGCGCTGTCCACAAGTGATGGCTGATCGCTGTCGCTACCGAGCCACATCCTTTTGGATGTGTTCGGGCGCACCTCGCGGAGGCAGCGTCGAGCGTAGCCCTTCCTCAAGGCCGCATCGCCCCCTCGGCGGCCCGATCCAGCGGCGCAGTGACCTCACAGGTTGCTGCGCCGTTGTCGTTATGGGTCGGTCCTAGCGGGATCTAGCAGCAGTCGCGGCTCGCAGAGACCCAACACGCGACCCCGCGATGGTGCGAGCATGTCCCCTGGCGATGCTGGCTGTAGCTCCAGTCGCCATCGCGACAGCGAGCCGTGGCGTCGACAGGCTTGGCGCAGGTCGAACCCTTGGATTGCTCGGGGCGTGGCACCTCGCAGCCGTCTCGGTTCGTGTAGGTGCCGTGTCGAAGCTCCTCAGGCGCGAACAGCTTGCACGATCCGCGCGCCAGAGCCTCGCTCGATGGCACGAGCAAGGCTGCCAGCAGGGTGATGGCGAGGAGCTTCGTTGGCGCCCCGCGGCGATCGTGCGAAGGCATGAACCGCCTCAGTCGCGGAAGAAGCGGCCGGCGACGTAGTGTCTGCCACGACGGTTCGTGCGCCACTTCGAACGCGGATGGCAGTGCCGCGGATGCGCACGCCGCCTACAGGCTGCTGCGCTTGCCCTTCCGGCTGCTGCGCTTGCCCTTCCGGCTGCTGCGCGGCCTGTTCCGGCACAACGCCAAGCCGGCCCCACTGACAGCTCGCTAACCCGCCTCCAACATCATGCTGCCGGGCCACGTTGCGTATCGGTCCGCCCGCTGGTGAGATCGGACGCTCCCCCGCCTCGTGATCAGATCGGGGCGGGGCCGAGCGGCCGTCAAGCTAGCGCCTGGGGGTGCACTGACGGTGTTCCGGTGTACGTTTCAGGCTTAAGCGGGCACCCGGCATGTGACCGGCGATGCTGCAGCTTAAGATAGCCCGCGCCCACGTAGGTGCCGGCGACAATCACCTGGCCGTGACAGGCTGGGCAGCGCTTCTGCGCCATCGTGTACAGACCACGCGCTTCTGCAAGGGTGATTGGATGCCAGGCTCCATCGACCATTACTTCGCACGTCTGCTGGCTCACCGTCAGCATGGTCGTTCCGTGCGGCGTTGCTACGTGGATCCGTGACTGAGTGAGTACGCCTACGTCGCTATGGTTAAGGCTCCGTTGCCGTGCTTGAGATGGTAGCTGGCTGGTTGATCTTGCGGCTCAGTTCTTGAAGATCCGGATCTCGCTGCCCGACAGCTCCTCCCGCTGGTCGGTACACCACTGCTGCTCCCCAGCCTCCTTCACCTCGGCGTAGCGCCGAGCCAGCTCGTCCTTGAAGGCGGCATTTGCTCGTTCCTGGCCGAGCACCTTGGTGGCCACATCTCGCGCGGTCTGTGAGATCCGCAGCGCGGTCGTGCCATCGATCGCGTAGTGCTTGCCGCAGAACGTGATGATGGCCGACTGCGCGCTGGATGCTCGAAGCAGGGCCAAGGCCTGCTCTTCTTCAGTCTGTGCGCGTGCGGGCGCTGCATGCACACCGATGGCAAGGACGACAGTTGCGAGGGCTCGGTGGCGCAAGGCGGATCTCAATTGATCTGCACTCGTACAGCGCGGTATCCGCTGGCGGCAAGTTTTAAAAACAGGGCACTTGAGGGCGGCTATGCGACCGTCCCCTTCAGAGGACCTACTGCGATTTCTCGGCCTTAGCTCGGCTCCTCAAGCGAAATGCATCGGCAGCGCGAGGCTGGCGAGGGCGACATAGGCTCCAACGAGCAGGGCGCTAGCCGGAAGGACAACACCACTGAGCAGGACGAGGCGGGATGAGACAGACATGACGATCTCCACTGGGTTAGCGGCTGCTGCCGTCGTTGAGAGAGATCTATGCTCAAGCTTTCCGACCCGATGTGCTGCGGGGCACTTATAGCGCCCTCGCAGCCCACTTCACGCGTAGGGGCCGCCGAACAGGTCGCCCAGCGCCTTCCGCCTGAACAGCGTTCGCCAGCGACGCCGCTGATGCTCCGGCCGGTCGTGGATCATATGGCACCGCTGGCAGAAGGCCGCGAGGTTGGCGTCGGTGTTGTTCGAGGTATCGTGGTCGCGGTGGGCGGCGGCTAGGACGACCCGCGTCCGGCGTGCCTGGCCAAGGATGTCAGCCCCCGTCGCGATCCGGATCCGGCGGCCCCATCCATCCCGCCACCGGCCGGCCTCAGCATCCCACCAGCGCCCGTCGCCGAGGTGGTAGACCATCCCGCCCGTGCAGCCGTCCGCAGCCCTCACAGCAGCCTTTCGCCCGCCCGAACCGGATCATGGCCGAGAGTTGCGCCCAGTCGATGGGGTAGAAGAAGCGGTGCTCGGGCCGGATCGGCATGGTGGCGACACTGTGGCAGCAGTGGCGGGGAAAGCGTAGCAGTAGGGCGCCGGTCAGGCTCGAACAGACCCGCTCGCATGTTGATGGTGCAAGGTCCCAGCGTCGGACCTGCCTGGGAGCGCCTGACTGGACGGATAGCGATGGCTTACCGACGCGCCTCCTTGGCGTTTGGAGGCGTGCATGGTGGCGGTGGCCGCGAGAAAGGTTGGACGGATCGCGCGGATATGGCCGGGACGGCCGCGGCAGATACCGGGGATGCCACATTCGGGGCATCTCGACACGCGCACTGACCCGCTGCCGCCTCGCCCTCTGACGGCCGCCGAGCTGATCGCGATGGCTCGTTCAGCACGCCGCTCGGAGACGAAGCTGTCGTAGGCGCAGACCGAGGCATTCCCGCTGCCGTCCCGCTGCCGTCCCGCTTACCGTGCCAGGACCGTCTTCTACCGCCTCTTGCCGGACCCGACCGTACCCTGCCGTGCTTCAACCGACGTGCGACGCAGCCACCCATACGCTGCGCCGTCTGCGCCGTTGAGGAAGGCCGCGGAGATCGGACTACAAGGACCCACAGGGTGCCAGTCGCTGCCAGCGAGTTTGCCAGCAGCCTGCCATAAGCTTGGAGGACCACACCTCACGCACTGAAGTGTCTGCGACCCCGAGGTCCTATCGAGGATCCAGTCTGCGCGGTCGGCGTCGGTCGGGCTCGCTCCGCTGCCCGAAGTGCAGCATCCCGCCGCGGAGCGAAGTGCCGGAAGCCGTCATCGGATGACGCGGCCTGAGCGGTCATCGGCTGGCTTCTACTAACGGGGGGCCGAGGTGAATTCAGGGTGCGCCGAGGTCGTCACCCGACCGCCCAGAACAACGGCAGCGCGCCCGCGAGGAACAAGACCGAGGAGACGAGCACTGCGAGACGCTCGCGATGGTGCAGGACGAAGGCGTGAGGGCTGGCGAACATGACAAGGCCGGATCGGGAGAGAGGGCATCACGCTCGCTCTTGAACCTTGACGGATCAGGGGCGCTTTTCGCTGTCCACAGGTGATGGCTGATCCCTGTCGCTACCGCGCTACATCCTTTTGGATGTGCTCGGGCGCACTGCGCGGAGGCGGCGTCGGGCGTAGCTCTTCACCAAGGCCGTCTTCCCCCCTCAACGGCCCGATCAAGCGGCGCAGTGACCTCACGGGTTGCTGCGCCGTTGTCGTTGAGGGTCGGCCCTAGCGTTACCTAGCAGCAGTCGCGGTTCGCGGACGATCTGGAGCCGACACGCTGATAGCAGCCACGCGGGTGGTGTCCTTCAGTCCAGAATTTCAGGGTGCCGCCGCGGCGGCCTTTCGAGCGGCCAACGGGCGTCACGCGGCGAGCGGCGGCGGTGCGAGGGGGCATTCGCAATCTGTCCGTACTGACTTCCTGGCTGCTGGGGCTGGGCGGCAGGGTCTGACGAGAACCCGACCGGATCGGGGGCGAGCTCCGTCGGCTGAGCGGACAGCGAGGCCACATTCGGCACGGGGGACGCCTGCCCCGGCACGGCCGCACCTTGCCCGACGATGCCGTTCAAGCCGAAGCCAGCCCTGCTGGGCAGTCGAGCCCATCGAGCCCCTGCGCGAGGCTGCGAGCGCCGGCAAGGCTCCCCCACCGCCGCCGCCGCCGAAGCTGCTGGCATAAGCCTGCGTCGTCGCCAGTCGGGCCGCGTTCTCACCACCGGGGCGGTTGTACCCCGCGAACTTCCACGCATCCGCCATGAGGCGGTTGGCCTCCCGCGGGCTCTGGGCGTTCTGCAGGGCGTTCGTGAGCTGCGGGTTCTCCTGCAACAGGAAGTTGACGACGGTGGCGCGCATGTGCCCCCTCACCACCGTCAGCCTCGCCGATATGTCCGCTCGGACCATGCGGTTTCAGCGGTACGACAGCCGGGCCGAAGACTGGCTGGACATCAACCCGCCCGTCGAGATGACGGCGACGCTCCTGGCCCGCGAGGGGCAATGGCGGGTGCCGGCGGTTGCGGGCATCATCACCACGCCGACGCTGCGCCCGGACGGCTCGCTGCTGACGGTCGCAGGCTACGACCCGGCGACGCGGCTGTATCTCGCCCTGGATCCCGGCTTCACCATGCCGGATTTGACGGAGCGCCCTGACAAGCGGGAGGCCGCGGACGCGTTGGGCTTCATCGAAACCCTACTGGCTGGCTTTCCGTTCGTCGGATCGGTCGACCGGGGCAGTAGCGCTGTCGGGTGCCCGGCCGCCTACGGCCCGCGGACCTCGGTCTACAACGCCTTCAACCGATGGTCGCGGCGCGGCTTCTAGAAAGCCATGCTCGCCGCGCTGGCCAAGGCCGGATGGACGGGCGATGCGGCCGCCCTCGACAGCAGCTACGTCCGCGCCCACCGCTCTGCCCATGGCGGCAAAGGGGGGCGACGGCGCAGGCCATTGGCCCGTCGCGCGGCGGCCAGACTACCAAGATCCACGCGCTCACTGACGTCCTCGGCCGCCCCGGCGTCCTCCTGCTGACGCCCGGCAACGCCAGCGATGTGACCACCGCGCCTGCGGTGCTGGCCGAAGCGCCAGGCCGGATCCAACGTCTGGCCGCCGACAAGGGCTACGATGCCGACTGGCTGCGCGCTGACCTCCGCAAGAGCGGCATCACGCCGGTCATCCCGGGCAAGCGCGGCCGCAAGCGGAAGATCCGCCACGACAAGAGCCGCTATCGGGAGCGGTGGCGGATCGAGGCGACCTTCAACCGCCTCAAGGACTTTCGCCGGATCGCCACCCGCTACGACAAGCTCGCACGCAACTACGCCTCGGCCCTCGCTCTGGCCGCCGTCATCGCCTTCTGGTGCTGATCGAGTCCAAACCCTAGGTAGGGAACTCATACAACCAATTGCTGTCGCTTGCGTTTTCTTCCTGAGTTTGAGGTTTCCAGCGCAGGAGGATCGCGATGGCACGGTTGT
>NZ_FOZY01000066.1:0-8706 GCF_900116245.1 Methylobacterium sp. yr668
ATGCTCAACGTCCTCGACGAGTTCACCCGCGAATGCTTGGCGATCCGGGTGGATCGCAAGCTCAAGGCGGTCGACGTGATCGATGTGCTGTCCGACCTGTTCATCCTACGCGGCGTGCCGGCGCACATTCGGTCAGACAATGGTCCGGAGTTCATCGCCAAGTCGGTCCAGTCCTGGATTGCGGCCGTTGGCGTAAGGACGGCCTACATCAGCCCTGGCTCGCCGTGGGAGAACGGATATGTCGAGAGCTTCAACGCACAGATACGCAACGAGCTGCTGAATGGCGAGATTTTTTACACGCTCAAGGAGGCGCAGATCATGATCGAGGGCTGGCGACGGCACTACAATACGGTTCGGCCGCATGGCGCATTGGGCTACCGGCCGCCCGCGCCAGAGGTGTTCGTGCCAGCTATAGCCGCTTGGCCGGCTGCACCGGCCAAGCTCGCCGTGGTCCAGCGACCGACACTGCACTAACTTTGACCTTGGACCACCTCGTGGGGGCCGATCATCTCGCAAGCCGCGCCGGGACCGAGCAACCTGATCGTCGCGATGATCGGCTACAAGGTCGCCGGGCTCGCCGGCGCCGTAGTCGCGCAGGTCGCGATGATGCTGCCGGCCGGCCTCCTGATGATCGGCGTCGCGCGATTCTGGCAGGCCTCCTCGGGCAGCCAATGGCATGTCGCCCTGGAGCGCGCGCTCGGACCGATCTCCATCGGGCTGATTCTCGCGAGCGGCTGGATCGTGGCCGAGCACGCCGCCCTGTCGTACCGCGGCTACCTCGTGACCGCCCTGTGTACGCTCGTGTTCTGGCGTACGCGGCTCAACCCGGTGCCCGTCCTGGTCGCGACGGGCTTCCTGGGCTGGGCCGGTGTGATCTGACCGCGTCGCCCGGTGACGCATTCATCGGGCTGGGGCAAGAGCGGGTGCGTGCCGGCGCGTCGGGGGGCGCCTTGCCCGTCGGGCACGGAGCGCCTCGCCTCGGCATCTGACGCTTCCCAGGCCGGCGACGAGGAACCACGCGCATCCACGCAGTCTGCGACCGCGCCCGGTGGGCTGCCGGTCCGTGAGCCCCTCGGAGGACAGGCCGATCCGCGGGGGAACCCGCCCGGATCGAGCCTGAGCGTGTCGACTGGGGGCGAGTCCGCTCGACCGGGTAAACCTCCGTATAGTTGAGGGCCAGCTTACGAATCGTCAAACAAGATACGTGCTCGAAGTTTGGAACACCGCCGCTCCACTAATCCCGATTGCCGCGATCCGCCTGTCTTGATCGGGCGGAAAGGATCCAGGCGCGGCGGCCGGCACTCCATCGATGCTTTGTGCCGCGCCGAACACCTACGAAATCAGGAGATGTCGATGAAGTCCGAAATCGCGAGGAGCATCCGCTCGGCTCCTCTGATGACGCCGAGCGATCTTTCATCGGCCGACATCAACAATCTGTCTGCGGAATTGCGCGTCCTCCTGGCGGATGTGTTCGCAATATATCTAAAGACCAAGAATTTCCATTGGCACATGTCTGGCCCGACTTTCCGGGATTATCATCTCCTTCTCGACGAGCAATCCGAGCAGCTCTTCGGGATGGTCGACGACATCGCGGAGAGGACGCGCAAGATCGGTGGCACCTCGGTGCGGTCGATCGGGCAAGTCGCTCGCCTGCAGCGCGTGCTCGACAACGACGCCGATTTCGTCGCCCCGAAGGACATGCTGGCTGAATTGCGTGAGGACAACCGTCAACTGGTCAAGTCGATGCGGGTGATCCACCAACTCTGCGACGAGATCGGGGACGTAGCGACGGCGAGCCTGCTGGAGAACTGGATCGACGAGAGCGAGCGCCGGGTGTGATTCCTCTACGAGATCTGCCGAAATCTTTGATCCGGCTGGCGACCGGACGCTTCCGCCGCCGGCGGGACGGCGGTCGCGAGGCTGTCTAGGAGACGATCACCGGTGACGTCCCGCAGCCGCCTTCCCGAAGCGGTTCACGTCGCGCTCCGGGTCATGCCCGCGACCCAAGCGCTTGCGTGCTGGCGGGCCGCCGCACGCGCCGATCGATCGCGCCAAATTACGGCGTCCGCACTCGAAATCAGGTGGAGATGTACCGAGAGGCGCGATCGATAAGTCGGATCCCCATCAAGAGTGATCGCGGAATTGAATCGACACTATCAGCTCAATACTGGAGGCGTAACATGACCACTGAAGCCCTGTTCAATCCTGGCCGTCTGGGTGCGATCGAGGTCGCGAACCGCGTCGCCATGGCCCCGCTCACCCGCGCGCGCGGCGACATGGATGGCATCCAGACGCCGCTGGCGGTCGAATATTACGGCAAGCGCGCATCCGCCGGGCTGATAATCTCGGAGGCAACGAACATCTCGCGACAAGGCCGGGGATACGCCTTCACGCCCGGCATCTATACTGACGCGCAGGTTGAGGCCTGGAAGCCGGTGGCGAAGGCCGTCCATGCGCGCGGCGGCAAGATGGTCCTTCAGCTGTGGCATGTGGGCCGCTTCTCCCACGTCTCCCTGCAGGAGAACGGAGCAGCGCCGGTCGCCCCCTCGGCCATCGAGGCCGGGGACATGGTCTTCACCGAACATGGCTTCGAGCCGCCGTCCAAGCCGCGCGAATTGGAGACGGGCGAGATCGACGGGATCATCGCGGACTACGTCCGCGCGGCGAGGAATGCCCGGACCGCTGGCTTCGACGGCGTCGAGATCCACGCGGCCAACTGCTACCTCCTCGAACAGTTCATCCGCGACTCGACGAACCATCGGACCGATCGATACGGGGGGGCCATCGAGAACCGCACGCGCCTGCCTTTCGAGGTCTGCGAGGCGGTCGCCGGGGCGATCGGCGCGGACCGTGTCGGCATCCGCCTGTCTCCCGTCACGCACTCCGTCGGCGTCACGCCGTTCGACAGCGAGCCGCAGAAAACATACGGCTTCCTCGCGGAGCGGCTCGGCACGCTCAAGCTCGCGTACCTCCACTGCATCGAGGGCCAGACCCGGGGCGCCAACATGCCCGAGTCCTTCGACTTCCAGGCCCTCCGGCGCAGTTTTGGGGGAGCCTACATCGCGAACAACGGGTTCACGCGCGAGATCGCCGTCGACGCCATCCGCTCGGGCCGGGCGGACATGGTCGCCTTCGGCCGGCCATTCATCTCCAATCCGGACCTTGCGGAGCGGCTTCGCCAAGATCAGCCACTCGCACCGGAAGCGGCCAAGGAGTTCTTCTACGGCGGTGGCTCGCGAGGCTATACCGACTGGCCGACCTTCGCCTCTCGCTGAGAGTTTGGCATCGGGAGGTTCGATGCCACGGAGGTGGCTCGGCATCCCCGGACACCCCTCCCTCGACCTCGGTGATCGACGCACCGGGTCGGGCGATCGAGCTGCCGAGGCGGAGGCGAAGGCGCATCGAGGCCGGAGGGCGCGCCGCGCGATGCTCGCGAGGTCCTGGAGAGGCGAGGCTCCCCGAGCGCACCCCGGAAAGGCCCGGGATGCGATGGTGGGCTGGCCGAACGATTTCGGCGGGGGCCGTCCAGGCCGCGCGACCGCGACGCCTTCCGCGCCGGCAAGATGATCCACGCGAGTCCGGGCTAGCGTCAGGATGGTTCGCGACCAATGCGCCTCCGCCAAAATCCTCCGCAACGCAGGCCCGCCAAGCCAAAGCATTCAGTAAGCTATATATCTACGCCGTACGATGATAACACTGGCAGGGCGCCGTCATTTCATAGCACAATGAAGGCGGTCTCGACATATCATATGAGACGAACGATCGCCCGGAACGCGAACGCGAACGCTGCTAGACTTGCTAAGCCTAACATCCAGAGGGTGGCGAACCAAAGAAGCTGTCTGACGCTCGCCATCGCTCACAACCTCTCCTTCGACCGTGCCCGATCGCGATCGTCGGCTCCGAATTGACACGATGGGTTCGACGTCGAAAAGGGAGTGCTGATGCCTCGACGCCAGCGCGCGCGGTCACGGTATCCGATGTGCTCCGCGAAAGCTTGATCCATCCGTCGGAAACATCATCGGGCGGCGGATCAAGTGCCTTCCTGGTCCGCCCAAGGGATGCGGAGGTCGTGGCCGGACGTATCCCGCGGCGTGAAGCCCGTCGTGAGCCAAACGTCCCAGAAATGAGCGTGCCATCCAATAGTCCGGCCTGGCGCTGGTCTACCCTCCCAACCTCGGTGACCATCCGAGGCATCGCCCCGGATGGTCCGGTCCTGCCGCATCCGCCGGAGGCCGGACCTATCCCTTCCTGATCGAAATCCATTGATGGATCAGCATGATGCCGCCGCTGGCTATCGAAATGCGAGAAGGGCGCGTTTCAGGGTGCCCGGAACGTCCGAAGGCGCGACTTTGGCTGCCCCGATACGTCGCCGCAGCCAAAGTCGCGCCACGTGTCCGAGCGCGGCCGTCGATGGCGACCGTGCGTCCGGAGCCTGGCTGCCACGATCGGCGGCGAGCGATCGCTCTGTCCTCGCTCGGAACGGTCGTCGCCAGGTCCGGTAGACGCCACGGTCGAGGTGGCGGACCCGGCAGTTCTCCGATGCGCGTCATCGCCGCCCTCCGCATGTGTGCATGCCGGCAGCGGGCGAATCGTGCGGCCGCAGCTTGATCTCGGGGGCGCGTTCGAGCGGTGCCGTCATGACTTTCACGATGTCCGGAAAAATGGGCGGCTTCCTCGGCCTGCACGGCACGAGCGTGCCCTTCGGCCTCCGCTCCGCCCTCACCGCTTTGGCCGTACTTTGGCTCGCGATGTGGCTGCAGCTCGAAACCCCGCGATGGGCGGCCTGGACCGTCCTCGCGCTCGCGCTCCCCACGCGCGGCCAGGTCGGCCGCAAGGGGCTTTCCCGCGTCGCCGGAACGCTGGTCGGGCTCGTCGCGGGCCTCGCGGGAATGGCGCTCTTCTCGCAAAGCCCCATAGCCATGGGGATGTATCTCTCGTCCTGGTTCGCGCTCAGCACCTACGTGAGCGGCAGGCTTCCGGGATTTGCCTCCTATGGAGCCGCGCTCGCCGGCCTGACCGCGGGCTTCGTCGTGCTCCTGAGCGCGCCGGCCCCGCTGACGGCCTTCGACACCGCCCTCGAACGCGGGGCTGAGATCGTCATCGGCGTCGGATGCGTCTACGTGGCGAGCGCGATCGCGGAGATCGTGCAGGGCAAGTCCGCTCCGCCCATCGGCACGAGCGCGCCGCTGCCGGAACTTGCCTCGGTCTGGGCGAACACCCTCCGCACCTTCCTGGTAGTCGGAAGCACCTGGGCCATATGGATGGCGACCGCCTGGCCTTCGGGCGGCGTCTTCGTCCTGTTCGCGGGCGTGGTGTCGATCATCTTCGTCACGATCCCGGACGGGGATCGCCGGGCGCGGGGCTATCTTTGGGGGGCGGGCCTCGGGCAGTTCGCGGGCATAGCAGTGAGATACGAACTCCTCGCCTCGGCGGCCTCGTTCGAGCTCCTCGCGCTCACGCTGTTCCCCTTGTTCTTCATGGGGGCGGTCGGCATGACGGAACCTCGCACCACCCCGCCGGCGCTCGGCTACAACCTGTCATTCCTCATCGCGGTCGCGCCGACGAACCCGATGCAATACGACCTGGCGGCCTCGCTGAACGAAAGCGTCGCCGTCTTTGCCGGCATCGCCTTCGCGGCGGCCGCCTTCCGCATCATCCTTCCCGAGCGCATCTGGCGGGGGAGCTAGGCATGCCCCTCCGCGAGATCGACGTGCTCGGGGTCTTCATCGCGCCCTTCGCCCTGGGACTGCTCATCGCCACGATCTGCACGATGATCATTGGCGCCGCCCTCAAGCGGGTGTTGCCGAGCATGTCGATGACGCGATCGCCAATTCTGGAACTCGCCCTCTTCGTCACGACCCTCTCCAGCTTTGTCCTGCTTCTCGGGCGTCTATAAGTGGCTTTTCTGAAGAACGATCCTTACGCGGTTGACGAGCGCACCGCGCGTCCGCCTTCGAGCACCAAGACGTCTCCGCCGGTGTCCGTCCTGCCCTCCGCGTTCAACCTGTTCGCGGTGATGACGGTCGTCGGCGGATCGATCCTCCTGGCCTGGCTCGCCTGGAGGTACTATTTCGATACCCCGTGGACACGCGATGGCAGCGTGCGCGTGTATACCGCCCAGGTCGCCTCGGAGGTGTCCGGCATGGTGACGGCCGTCTCGGTGACCGACAATCAAGCGGTTCAAAAAGGCGAAGTTCTCTTCAGGATCGACGACCGCGACTATCGGATCGCAGTGCAACGCGCCCAGGCCGCCCTCGAGCGGGCACATGCGCAGCTCACGAACATGCGCGCGGAGGCGGATCGGCGCAACCAACTCAGCGATCTCGCGGTCAGCGCCGAGGTGCGCCAGTCTTATGAGAGCAACGCCCAGGCCGCGCAGGGTGCGTACGACGCCACCGTGGCGGATCTTGCAAACGCAAAGCTGAACCTGGAACGGACCGAGGTTCGCTCCCCAGTCACTGGCTATGTCACGAACCTCCTCCTCCAGACCGGCACCTACGCGAACATCGGTCAGTCGGTGATGACCCTGATCGATTCCGAAAGCTTCTGGGTGACGGGGTACTTCGAGGAAACCCAGCTCCGTAGGATCCAAGTCTCGGATCCAACCGACATTTGGCTGATGGGCTATCCGGATCGCCCGATTGAGGGCCGCGTGGAGAGTCTCGGACGGGGAATCATGGATCCCAACTCGGCGCCAGGCGTGGCCGGCCTCCCTTCCGTCAACCCGGTGTTCACGTGGGTGCGCCTCGCGCAACGGATCCCCGTGCGCATCCAATTCAAGCAACTGCCCAACGACGTGCACTTGGCGGCCGGCATGACCGCGACGATCCATGTTCGCGGCCGGTCCGGC
Source organism: Methylobacterium sp. yr668 (assembly GCF_900116245.1). NCBI lineage: Bacteria > Pseudomonadati > Pseudomonadota > Alphaproteobacteria > Hyphomicrobiales > Methylobacteriaceae > Methylobacterium > Methylobacterium sp. yr668. The sequence goes on from NZ_FOZY01000066.1 coordinate 6,851, forward strand.
GCGGCCCGTCGATAGTCAAGTCAGTCCCGCTTGAACCGAACGAGAGGCGCACACCCCAGGGAGAGCCTGATGAGCCATCCGCCGCGCGCCTCCTTTCGGACGCCTTAGCGTCCTGGCGCGCGCGGGAGGCGCGAGGGTCGGCGATATCGGTTCGCGGCCGTTTATGCGCTGGCATGCTCCGACGACTATTCGGCCGTGGAGCATGCCGATTGTGGATTTGGGAGGTCGTCGCCGCGCTCGATCAGGCGACCTCGCGACGCTCCCGCGATGCGTTCTCGGCCATCGCCCCAGGACGACCGAGGCCGATCGCCCTGGCAAGCGCGGATCGCCGTTCGGCATAGCTCGGGGCGACCATTGGGTAACCCGCGGGCAGTCCGTATCGCTCGCGGTACGAGCGCGGGTCTAGGCCATGGGCTGTCAGATGCCGCTTCAGGGTCTTGTATGGCTTGCCGTCGATAAAGCTCAGGATGTCGTCCGTCCGAACAGACTTGCGAATTTGAGCCGCCGTCGGTCTTTCGGACCCCTCTTCAGGGGCGGGGGCGGAATAAGGCGCGATCGAGGCTAAGCTGGCGACCGCGCCGTGCACGCTTCGGATAAGTTTCGGGAGTTCGGACACGGGGACGGAGTTGTTCGCGACATAGGCGACGACGATCTGGGCTGCCAAGTCGGTGAAGTTGGAGCAAAGCTCAGTGGTTTGTTTTGACACGCTGCATGTTCCTGATGCGCACCCTCAAATTCGAGATGTGCCCTCCAATACAATTCCACAAATTAAAAACTCGCAATGCGGGTGCTCCGCTCTATCGAAGCAATAAGTTTATATTCCCGAAGCAACGCCCCTCTTGGAGCGACATAGGACGACGAGATAGGCAAATTACCCAAGCTGATATGCCGTAATGGAATATCAGGGTTTAGAGAATGACAGGCCGAAGGCTCGGGTCGAGCGGCCAGCAAGAACAATCCCTTTGGAAGTGGCGGCCTCCTGATCGGCGTGCGGCCATCCAGAGCCTCGTTACAGTGCCATGCACAGTTATTAGTGAAGACCATCCAAACGGCGATCACATGATGCGTCGATGCGCTTTGTCGACGGCGGGAGCGCGGCGGCCATCCAATGGCCTAGGGCGTCTCTGCAAAGGGGTTCACAGGCTGGGAGGTCAGGCCCATGTGGGCTTGATGCGACGCTTTGAACTGACCGACGCGCAGTGGGAGCAGATCGCCCCGCTGCTGCCTCCGCAGAAGCCGCGCACGGGCCGGCCTGCGGAGGATCACCGGCAAGTCCTCAACGGCATGCTCTGGATCCTGCGCACGGGCGCACCCTGGGAGGATCTACCGGCACGCTACGGTGCTGTGGGAACGGTGTCGAGCCGGTTCTACCGGTGGCGCAAGGCCGGCGTGTTCGACCGGGTGCTGCGGCGGCTGCAGGCGCAGGCGGACGCGCGCGGCGACCTCGACTGGGACCTACACTTCGTGGACGCCACGGTGGTGCGTGCCCACCAGCACGCCGCCGGGGCGCGCCGGTCCGGCGCCATCGGGGGGTGAGGCGACCGTCGAAGGCGTGGGCGAAGCGCTCGGGCGCAGCCAGGGCGGCTTCTCGACCAAGCTGCATCTGCGTGCCGAGGGCGGGGATAAGCCGATCACGGCGGTGCTGACGGCGGGCGAGCGGCACGAGCAGTTTGCGTTGGATGCTCTCATGGACAAGGGCGCGGTGCCACGTCCAGGGCGAGGCCGCCCGCGCCTACGTCCCCGGCGGATGGCAGGCGACCGGGGCTACTCCAGTCCGCCGGCCCGTCGTCGCCTCCGACAACGCCGGGTCGAGCCGGTGATCCCCACCCGCAAGGATCAGCCCCGCCAGCTCGATT
>NZ_FOZY01000022.1:0-92240 GCF_900116245.1 Methylobacterium sp. yr668
CCGAAGCTGCAGGCCAAGACCGACCGGGCGCATCTCGACGACAGCCTCGCCCATTACCGCAAGGCCCGCGCCGGGCTCGACGCGCTGGCGGTCGGCAAGCCCGGCGGCAAGATCCACCCGCAATACGTCGCCCGGACGCTCAGCGAGGCGGCCTCCGAGGACGCGGTCTTCACCTTCGACGTCGGCACGCCGACGATCTGGGCGGCGCGCTACCTCGCCATGAACGGCAAGCGCCGGCTGATCGGCTCGCTGAACCACGGCTCGATGGCCAACGCCCTGCCGCAGGCGATCGGCGCGCAGGCGGCCTATCCCGGGCGGCAGATCATCTCGTTCTCCGGCGACGGCGGCTTCGCCATGCTGATGGGCGACCTGCTGACCCTCAACCAGCACAAGCTGCCGGTGAAGATCGTGGTGCTGAACAACGGCACGCTGGGCTTCGTCGAGATGGAGATGAAGGCAGCGGGCTTCCTTGAGACCGGCGTCGAGTTGGTGAACCCGGACTTCGCCGCCATGGCGAGCGGGGCCGGCATCTTCGCCCGGCGCGTGGAGGATCCGGCCGCGCTGCCGGACGCGATGGCCGCGATGCTCGCCCATGACGGCCCGGCGCTGCTCGACGTCGTCTCGGCCCGCCAGGAGCTGTCGATGCCGCCGAAGGTCGGCCTCGAGCAGGTGACGGGCTTCGGGATGTGGCTCGCCCGGGCGGTCATCGACGGGCGCGGCACCGAGATCATCGACCTCGCCAAGACCAACCTCTGGCGCTGAGGCGCCCTTCCGAAGCCTGAGCTCTGCCCGATGATCCGCTGCGTACGCATCTGGACCGGTGACGACGACAATTCCTACTTCGAGGAAGGCGTCATCGACCTGCCCCACGGCGAGCGCGGCGACATCCTCAGCGGCACGACCGACGTGGTCTCGATCTCCTTCCGCGAGACCCAGGCCGGCGGCACCTACGCGTGGCACGCGGCGCCGACCCGGCAGTTCGTCATCACCCTGCGCGGCACCCTCGACTTCCAGACGAGGGCCGGCGCGCACTTCACGATCCGCCCCGGCGACATCCTCATCGCCGAGGACACGGCCGGCTCCGGCCATTCCTGGCGCCTCGTCGACGACGAGCCCTGGTGCCGGGCCTACGTGATCCTCGCCCCCGGCGCCGAGGCCCGGCTCCCCTTCGTCCCGAACAAGACTGCCTGAGGAGGGGCCCGATGGCCGAGATGAGCTTCGACGACGCTCCCGACGTGGTGCTGATCGGCGCCGGGATCATGAGCGCGACCTTCGGCACGGTCCTGAAGGAGCTGGAGCCGTCGCTCAGGATCGCGATGTTCGAGACGCTGCACGACTGCGCGCAGGAGAGCTCGGAGGGCTGGAACAACGCCGGCACCGGCCACGCGGCCAATTGCGAGCTGAACTACACGCCCCAGCGCCCCGACGGCAGCGTCGACATCGCCAAGGCCCTGGAGGTGAACACCGAGTTCGACATCTCGCGCCAGCTCTGGGCGCATCTGGTGAGGAAGGGCGCGATCCCGGACCCCCGCGCCTTCATCCATCCCTGCCCGCACATGAGCTTCGTCTGGGGGGCCGAGAACGTCGCCTTCCTCAAGGCGCGCTACGCCGCGATGTCGGCGCACCACTGCTACCACGGCATGGAGTACAGCGAGGACCCGCAGGTCATCGCCGGCTGGGCGCCGCTGATCATCGAGGGCCGCGATCCCGGCGAGCCGATCGCCGCCACCCGGATCGTCACCGGGACGGACGTCGATTACGGCGCCCTGACGCACCTGCTGGTCAAGCAGCTCGCGGCACAGCCCGGCTTCGCCGTCCACTACAACCGCAAGGTCGTCGCCCTCGACCGGGTCGACGACGGCCGCTGGGCCGTGACCGTCGAGGACACCTACGACGGCACGCGCCAGACCGTGACGGCCAAGTTCGTGTTCATCGGCGCGGGCGGCGGCTCGCTGCCGCTGCTGCAGGCCTCGAAGATCCCGGAGGGGCGCGGCTACGGCGGCTTCCCGGTCTCGGGGATCTGGCTGCGCTGCGACGTCGACGCGGTCAGCGCACGCCACCACGCCAAGGTCTACGGCAAGGCCGCCTCCGGCTCGCCGCCGATGTCGGTCCCCCACCTCGACACCCGCATCATCGGCGGCAAGCGCTCGCTGCTGTTCGGGCCCTACGCGGGCTTCTCGTCGCGCTTCCTGAAGCACGGGTCGCTCACCGACCTGTTCACCGCGCTGACACCGCACAACATCGTGCCGCTGCTGGACGTCGCCAAGGACAACGTCGCGCTCACCGAGTACCTCGTGGGCCAGGTGCTCCAGAGCTCCGACCACCAGTTCGCGACCCTCAAGGACTTCTTCCCCAAGGCGCTGAAGCAGGACTGGACCTCGGCGGTGGCCGGCCAGCGGGTGCAGACGATCAAGCCGACCGGCAAGGCGAACCCGCTGGAGGAGGGCTACCTCGAATTCGGCACGGAGCTGGTGGCCGCGGCCGACAACTCGATCTGCGCCCTGCTCGGCGCCTCGCCCGGCGCCTCGACGGCGGCCTTCATCGCGGTCGAGGTCCTGGAGAAGTGCTTCGCCGACCGGCTCACGCCGGATGCCTGGCTGCCCCGCCTCAAGGCGGTGATCCCGACCTACGGCATCGACCTCAAGCGGGACGCCGAGGCCTGCCGCCGCACCCGGGCCGAGACGGCGCCGGTCCTGAGGATCGAGAACGTCTGACAGGTTCGCGAGGCGCGGTTCCCCGCGCCCCGCCGGCGGACATCTGAGGGTGCGGCGCGCCCGGCCCGCGGCGGCGGACCGGCGAGCTTCGGCCGGAGAGAGGAACGATGGACATCTCCGCCCTGATGCTCTCGCGCATCCAGTTCGCCTTCACGGTGTCGTTCCACATCATCTTCCCGGCCTTCACGGTCGGGCTGGCGGCCTGGCTCGCCTTCCTGCAGGCGCGGGCGATGATCGCGCGCGAGCCGGTCTACGACCGCCTGTTCGACTTCTGGCTCAAGATCTTCGCCGTCGCCTTCGGGCTCGGCGTCGTCTCCGGCATCGTCATGGCGTTCCAGTTCGGCACCAACTGGAGCGAGCTCGCCCGCCGCACCGGCCCGATCCAGGGGCCGCTCCTCGGCTACGAGAGCTTCACGGCCTTCGCGCTCGAGGCCTCGTTCTTCGGGGTGCTGATGTTCGGCCGCAGGCGGGTGCCGCGCTGGTTCTACCTGTTCGCCTGCCTGATGGTCTGCCTCGGCACCAGCCTGTCGTCGTTCTGGATCCTCGTGAACAATTCGTGGATGCAGTACCCGACCGGCTTCGCCCAGCGCCCGGACGGCGTGTTCGTGCCGACGGACTGGTGGGCGATCATCTTCAACGGGGTCGTCTGGGTCCGCTTCCCCCACATGGTCCTGGCCGCCTACGTCACCACCAGCTTCTGCGTGGCCGCGACGGGGGCGTGGTACATGCTGCGCGGCAGCGACCGGATCGAGGCCCGCGCCATGATCCGGATGGGGCTCGGCCTCGCCGCGATCCTGGTGCCGCTGCAGCTGTTCTTCGGCCACCTCACCGGCGACTACGTCGTCAAGCACCAGCCCTCGAAGATCGCCGCGATCGAGGGCCACTGGGAGAGCCAGGCGCCGGCCGGCGAGATCCTGTTCGCGTGGCCCGACGAGGCGCAGGAGAAGAACCACTTCGTCATCGCGCTGCCCGCCCCGATCGGCAGCCTGATCGACGACGGCACCCTCACCGGCAAGGTGATCGGCATCAAGGACATTCCCAAGGCCGACCGGCCGCCGGTGCTGATCCCGTTCTTCGCCTTCCGCATCATGGTCGGCTGCGGGCTGCTGATGCTGGCGCTGGCCTGGGGCGGGATGGCCTTCTACGCCACCGGGCGACTGGAGCGGGCGCGCTGGCTGCAATGGGCGATCTTCCTGTCGTTCCCGCTCGGCTTCGTGGCGACCCTGACCGGATGGTTCACCGCCGAGGTCGGGCGCCAGCCCTGGACGGTCTACGGCCAGCTGCGCACCGCCGACGCGGCGACGCCGTTCCTGGCCGCGCCGCAGGTTGCGACCTCGCTCGCCGTGTTCGGCGCGGTCTACGCGCTGATCTTCGCGGCCGGCACCGTCTACATCTACCGCATGCTCAAGGCCGGCATCCTGCCGACCCCGGCCCGTGCGGGGAGCGCCGCCAACCCCAAGCGGCCGCTCGCCGTGCCGGGCGACAGTCCCGGCACCCCCAGCAGCAATCCGGCGGAGTGAGCGGCCGTGATCGAATTCTGGGCCGCCGCCCTCGCCCTCACCCTGATGCTCTACGTGCTGCTCGACGGGTTCGACCTCGGCGTCGGCATGCTGTTCGGGATCGCACCGGACGAGACGGCGCGCCGGCACATGATGCAGGCGATCGCCCCCGTCTGGGACGGCAACGAGACCTGGCTGGTGCTCGCCGCCACGATCCTGTTCGGCGCCTTCCCGATGGTCTACGCGCTGCTGCTCTCGGCCTTCTACCTGCCGCTCCTCCTCATGCTCGCGGCCCTGATCCTGCGCGGCGTCGCCTTCGAGTTCCGCTACAAGTCCCGGCGGCTGCGGCGGGTCTGGGACGCGGGCTTCGTCGGCGGCTCCTACTGCGCGGCCTTCGTGCAGGGCGTGACGGTCGGGGCGCTCGTGCAGGAGCTGCCGGTGCAGGACGGGCTCTACGCCGGCGGGGCGTTCACGTGGCTCACGCCGTTCTCGCTGCTCTGCGGGCTCGGCCTGTGCCTCGGCTACGCGCTGCTCGGCGCCGCGTGGCTGTGCGGCAAGACCGAGTCCGACGTGCGCGACCTCGGCTTCCGGCTGCTGCCGCGGCTCCTGCTGGGCGTCCTGGTCTTCCTCGGCGCGGCCTTCGCGTACGCGCTGGCGATGAACCTGCGGGTGCTGCACCGCTGGGTCGAGCGGCCCGAGATGCTGGTCCTGCCGCTCGTGGGGGCCGCGGCCTGCGCCGGGCTCCTCTACGCGGCGCGGCGCCGGATCGATGCCCTGCCCTTCCCGCTGGTGGCGCTGATCTTCGCCGCCGCCTTCGCGACGCTCGCCGCCTCGTTCCTGCCCTACATGGTGCCGTTCAGCGTGACGGTGACCGAGGCGGCGGCGCCGGAGGCGAGCCTGTCCTTCATGTTCTGGGGCGCAGGCATCGTGGTCCTGCCGATCACCCTGATCTACACCCTGGTGGTCTACCGGGTGTTCAAGGGGAAGGTCGACATCGCCGAGCACTATGACTGAGCCTGCAGCCGGGTTCCCGGACCCGCCCCGGCCGGCGAGGCCGCGCGATGGCCGGTGAGGTCGCGCTCTCCGAGGACGCGCCGGGCCTCCTGCAGCGCCTCGCGGCGTGGTGGCCGCGCGAGGCGGCCGAGGCCGTGCGCATCGCGCTCACCGCCATCGCGGCGATCTGGCTCGCCATGTGGCTCGAGCTGGCGCTGCCGCACTGGGCCGGCTGGACGGTCATCTCGGTGACGCTCGCCACCCGCGCGGCCTCCCTGCGCAAGAGCCTGTGGCGCGCCGGCAGCACGCTGGTGGGCGTCACCGTCGCGATGGTGCTGGTGGCCAATTTCGCCCAGGCGACCCTGGCCTTCGACCTCGCGCTGGCCCTGTGGATGGGCCTGCTCACCGCGGCCTCCAGCGTCGAGAGCGGCCAGCGCGCCTACGGCTTCGCCTCGATGGGCTTCACCGTGCCGATCATCGCGCTGGCCGACGTGCAGAACCCGGAGGCGGTGTTCCAGATCGGCGTCGACCGCTGCTCGACGATCCTGCTCGGGATCGGCTGCGCCTACGCGTCGAACGTGTTCGTGGCGCCGGGCGTCCCCGCCGTCAGCCGCGCCCTGGCGGGGCGGCTCGAGGCGGCCGCGGAGGCCTGCGACGCCTGGATGGCCGCCCTGCGGCGGGGCGAGCGGCCCGGCCCGATGCCGATCGCCGCGGTCATGACCCTGGGCGAGGAGGTCACCGACACCTTCACCGAGCAGCCCTCCCTGCGCTCCGGCGGCCGCGGCATCCGCAACGCCGCCCCCCGGCTGCGGCGGGTGCTCGCCGCGGGCCTGCTGCGGGCGCTGCTGCCGGACCGGCCGGGATCGCGCTCGACCGACCTGATCGGGGCCGGCGGGGCGATCGCCGTCCGGCAGGTCGGGCGCGTCCGGGTCTCGGCGCGGCTCCTGCGGGCCGGCGGGCGCGTGGGCCGGCGGCGCGTCCCGTTCCGCCCGCACCTGCTCCTGTGGAACGACCTGGACTGGGACGGCTGGCACGCCTTCGACAACGCCCTGCGCACCGCCGCCGCCGTCCTGCTCGTCAACGGCTTCTGGTACGTCACCGGCTGGTCGCACGGGGCCGGCGCCGCGACCTGGGCGAGCCTCGTCTGCGTCCTGCTCGCCGCCCATGCCGACCCGCGGGCGGAATCCCGCGACTTCCTGGTCGGCGCGCTGCTTGCCGGCGTGGTCGGGCTCACCGTCCGCTACACCCTGCTGACGACCACCGGGAGCTTCGCGCTGCTGGCCGCGGTGCTGCTGCCGGTGGCGATGCTGGCGGTGGTCGGCCGCGCCGACAAGCGCGCGATCTACGGGATCGGCTTCGGGTTCTTCGTCTTCGGCGTGCTCGATCCCAAGAACCCGATGACCTACGACCTCGCCGACTCGCTCAACACCGTGCTGGCCGAGCTGCTCGGCATGGCGGTGGCGGCGATCGCGTTCGCCGCCCTGCCGCCGCCGGTGAGCGCCGCGACCCTGCGCCTGCGGGCCCGACGCCGGCTGGTCCGGTCGGTGCGCGGCGCGGCCCTCGACCCGGCGCTCCTGCTGCCGCCGCTCGACCGCTACCTCGCCCGGGGCTTCGGCCGACTCGCCCTCATCGGCGCAGATGAAGAGGCGGCCCGGAGCGGCGAGCGCCTGCTCGTCATCGGGCTCCTGCTGCTCGCCCTGCGGGAGACGGACGATCGGGAGGGCCGCCGCGTCGGCCGGGCGGTCTGGGCGCGGCTCGCCGCGTCCCGTCCGGCGGGGCCGGAGACGGCGCCGGATCCCTTGCGCGCGCTCGCCGACCGGGCGACCCTGCCGCTCCAGGCGGAGCGCATCGGGGCGCTGGCCGCCCTCGTGTCGGATCTCGACCGCGCGGGCTGGCCGAACCTCGATCCGGGAGGGCGGGCGTGATCGGCGTGGTCGGATTGCGGGCGGTCGACGTGCTGGGGCTCTTCGTCGAGCCCGCGGTGATCTGCCTGCTCGCCGCCCTGGTGATCACCTGGGCCCTGCGCTGGATCCTGGACTGGATCGGCATCAACCACCTTGTCTGGAACCGCGCCCTGTTCGACTTCAGCCTCCTGACCGCCGTGACGGCGCTGCTGATCCTGTCCCTGCGCGTCCAGGGCCCGTGAGATGGCCCTGAAACCGCGACCGTCGCTGCGCGACTGGCAGCCGCCGCCCGCCTACAACGTCGCTGCCACCCTGCTGGCGCTGGCGGCGGCCGTGGGCCTCGCCTACCTCGCCTTCCTCTACTACGCCTACACGCCCTGGACCCGGGACGGGCGCGTGCGCGTCTACACCGTGCAGGTGGCGCCCGAGGTCTCCGGCACGGTGGTGGCGGTCCGGGTCCGCGACAACCAGTTCGTCCGCAAGGGCGACGTGCTGTTCACGATCGACCCCGGCACGTTCAGGAACGCCGTGACCCAGGCCGAGGGCGCCCTCGCCAGCGCCCGGGCGCGGGCCGGGTACCTCGCGGGGATCGCGCAGCGCACCGCCGACCTCGACGACCTCGCCACAACGCCGCAGCAGAAGCAGACGACCAGCGGCCAGGCGCAGGCCGCCCAGGCCGACGTGGTCCAGGCGGAGGGTGCGCTGGCGCAGGCGCGGCTCAACCTGGAGCGCACAACCCTGCGGGCGACCGTGAACGGCTGGGTCACCAACCTGCTGCTGCAGGAGGGCGGGTTCGCCGCCACGGGGCAGCCGGCGCTGACGCTGGTCAACGGCGACAGCTTCTGGATCGAGGGCTATTTCGAGGAGACGCAGCTCCCGCGCATCGGCGCGGGCGACGCCGCGCGCGTGTCGCTGATGGCGTGGCCGGACCGTCCGATCCGGGGGCGCGTCACCGGCCTCGGCCGCGGGATCAGCGTCGCCGACGCCGCCCCGGGCGTCCAGGGGCTGCCGACGGTCAACCCGATCTTCACCTGGGTCCGGCTGGCGCAGCGGGTGCCGATCCGGATCGACCTCGACGACGTGCCCTGCCCGATCGTGCTGGCGGCCGGGATGACGGCGAACGTCGCGATCCTGGCGGAGAAGGCCGGGTCGCCGGACGCCCTGCCGCCCGACCGGCGCACGGGCGCGGCCGCCGGCCAGCGCTGCGACGGGGCGCCGGTCGTCGAGTCGCGGCGCTGACGGCCCGCGCCGGCCGGGAAAACCGGGCGGCGCGGCGCGTTGATCCGGCAGGCGCGCCGCCGCGCGGCGGCCGCGATCGCGACGAGGACCCGATGGACTACAGGCAGTTCGGACGCTCCGGCCTCACCGTGCCGGTGCTCAGCTTCGGCACCGGCACCTTCGGCGGCACGAACGAATTCTTCCAGCGCTGGGGGCAGACGGACGTCGCCGAGGCGACCCGCATGGTCGATCTCTGCCTCGACTCCGGCGTCAACTTCTTCGACACGGCCGACATCTACTCGGGCGGCGCCTCGGAGGAGATCCTGGGCCAGGCCCTGAAGGGCAAGCGCGACCGGGCGCTGATCTCCACCAAGGCGACCTTCCGGTTCAACGACGAGCTGAACCAGGTCGGCTCGTCGCGCTACCACCTGATCCGCGCCTGCGAGGCCAGCCTGAAGCGGCTCGGCACCGACCATATCGACGTCTACTTCATGCACGGCTTCGACGCCCTCACCCCCGTGGACGAGACGCTGCGGGCGCTCGACGACCTCACCCGCGCGGGCAAGATCGGCTATATCGGCGCCTCCAACTTCTCGGGCTGGCAGCTGATGAAGGCGCTCGCGACCTCCGAGCGCCACGGGCTCGCCCGCTACGTCGCCTACCAGGGCTACTACGCGCTGATCGGCCGCCACTACGAGTGGGAGCTGATGCCGCTCGGCCTCGACCAGGGCGTCGGCCTGATGGTCTGGAGCCCGCTGGGCTGGGGCCGTCTCACCGGCAAGATCCGCCGCGGACAGGCCAACCAGAGCGGCCGCATCGCCGCCGGCGGCGCCGAGGGCGGGCCGCCGGTCTCCGACGACTACCTGTTCGGCGTGGTCGACGCCCTCGACGCCGTGGCGGCCGAGACCGGCAAGACGGTGGCGCAGGTCGCGCTCAACTGGCTGCTGACCCGGCCGACCGTGTGCAACATCGTGGTCGGCGCCCGCAACGAGGAGCAGTTGAAGCAGAACCTCGGCGCCCTCGGCTGGACCCTGACGGCCGAGCAGGTCGCCCGGCTCGACGCGGCGAGCCAGGAGACCCCGATCTACCCGTACTGGCACCAGCGCGGCTTCGACGAGCGCAACCCCAAGCCGACACCCTGGTAGGCCGTCGCCCCGGCCGGGACGATCGGGCGATTTTTCGGAAACGATGCGTTTCGATCGTTTCTGTTCCAACCCGGCCGCTCCCGGTCCAGGATGCCTGCGGATGGGGGGCCGATCCCCGCGCGGAGGAGCAAGGCGATGAGCTGGCACAGTGCCGATGACCCGATCCCGGGCGACCATTTCAGCTGCGACGCGATCCAGACCCTGATCGTGCCCCGCTCGCGCGATCTCGGCTCCTTCGCGGTGCGCCGGGCGCTTCCCTCCACCGAGTGCCGGATGGTCGGCCCCTTCATCTTCTTCGACCAGATGGGCCCCTCGGAATTCCTCCTCGGGCAGGGCATGGACGTGCGGCCGCACCCGCATATCGGCCTCTCCACCGTCACCTACCTGTTCGACGGCGAGATCATGCACCGCGACAGCCTCGGCACGGAGCTGCCGATCCGGCCGGGCGAGCTGAACTGGATGACCGCCGGCCGCGGCATCACGCACTCGGAACGCACCGCCCCGACGCTGCGTCAGACCGGCTCCCGCCTGTTCGGCATCCAGAGTTGGGTCGCGCTGACGGACCGGGACGAGGAGAACGCCCCCGCCTTCGAGCACTACGACGCCGCCGCGCTGCCGGTCCTCACCGGCGAGGGCAAGACCGTCCGGCTGATCGCCGGCGAGGCCTTCGGCGCGCGCTCGCCGGTCCGGACCTCGAGCCCGATGGTCTACGCCGACGTGGCCCTCGAGGCCGGCGCCGTCCTGCCCCTCGATCCGACCTACGACGAGCGGGCGATCTACACGGTCGCGGGCGCCATCGAGATCGCCGGCGACGGCTTCGGCCCCGGCCAGCTGCTGGTGTTCCGCCCCGGCGACCGCATCAGCGTGCGCGCCACGGAATCGGCCCGGTTCATGGTGCTGGGCGGCGAGCCAATGGACGGCCCGCGCCACCTGTGGTGGAACTTCGTCTCGTCCCGGCCCGAGCGGATCGCGCAGGCCAAGGAGGATTGGCGCCAGGGCCGGTTCGACACCGTGCCGAACGACGCCGAGTTCATCCCGCTGCCGGAGGACCCGCAGCCCGTCCGCTACCCGTGAGACGGCCCGCGATCCGGCGGTCCCGCGCGCGACGTCGCGCGGGTATCGCCGCGGCAGCGCAACCCTAGCGCGAACATTAAGGAGTTGTTAACCATTTTCCGTCGGTGTGAGGCGGACGCCGATGCCTCACCGAAGGCTTGCGCTGCACCCTGTCGGCAGGACGCGTGATGGAACAGACGAAGCACCCCAGGGCCGAGGCGCTGGACCAGATCGATGCCGTCGCGCGCGACGCCCGCGAGCCGACGACACGGATCCGCACCGGCAACCTCGTCCTGCTCGCCGCGGACGAGCGCGTCTCGGCGCAGGGGCGCAACCAGAACCCGTCGCCGGTCGAGCGGTGGCCCGACCTGCTGGAGCGGGTGCAGGGCGCGGCGCGCTACATCCGGGACGTCGAGGACCGGGCACAGGAGCAGGAGACGCACGTCCAGGACCTGCTGCGGCAGGTGCGCGCCGACATGGACGCGGCCCGCGCCCAGGTGCTGGCGGCCGAGCGGGAGACCCACGAGGTCCACGCGCAGGCGATCAAGCTGATCCAGGCCGCCGAGGACCGGGCCGCGGCCGCCGAGGAGCGGGCCGCGGCGGCGGAGCAGATGCTCCAGCGCATCGCCGAGACGATCGACGCGGAATTCGTGATGCAGCCGGGCGGACAGGTGACCGGCCAGGCGGGCAGCGCTCGGGCTTCCGCGACGCGGGCGGCTTCGTGACCGGCGCGGGCCCGGCGGGATCGCCACGGCGATGAACGCGACGTTCTGGGCCCAGCTCGACGCCCGCATCGCGCGTGAGCGCGGAGAACCGACGGAGCCGGCTCCGGGGATCGCCGACGGCCCCCTCGTGGCCGACGCGCCGAGCCCGGCGGCGCGTTCCGAAGCGTCCCCCGAACCCGATCCGGAGACGCCGTCGCGGCCGGTGGCGGACTGGAGCCAGATCCTCGACACCCTGTCGGCCGCGACCGTCGCGAAGCAGGCGCAGGATCAGCGCCTGCACCAGCAATCGACCGCCTGCGAGACGCTGGCCGCGGATCTGGAGGCCGCCCAACAGGAGATCCGGACCCTGCGGGCGCTCCTGGAGGAAGCGCGGGCGCAGGCGGCGCGGCAGGTCCTCGAACGCGAGGCGGAAGCCGACCGGCGCGTCCGGGAGGCCCAGGCGCGGGCCGAGGCCGCGACCCTGCGGGCGGCGGCGGCCGAGGACTGGCTCAAACGGATCGAGCAGGCGAGCCGGGATCTGCTGCCCGACGGACGGCACGCGGCCGCCTGAGGCCGGGAGCGCCAGCCACGAATCAGCCGCGGCCTGCCGAGGCGGGTCGGCTCAGGCGGCGCGCTCGCCTGGCACGCCGAGGCCGATGGAGCGCGCCAGCGCGGACCGGCGCTCGGCATATTCCTGCGCGACCATCGGATAGTCGGCCGGCAGACCGTAGCGCTCGCGGTAGCTCTGCGGGTGCAGGCCGTGGGCCGTGAGATGGCGCTTGAGCGTCTTGTACCGGCGCCCGTCGATGAAGCTCACGATGCCGTCGGGCCGGATCGAGCTGCGGATCTGCGCGGCGGTAGGCCGGTCGCGCAGCGCGTCCATGTCCCCCGCAGCCTCGATCGACGCCGCCCCGTTGGCGGCCAGCGCGGTGATGGCGTCGTGACACTGCGCGATGAGGGTCGGAAGGTCGGCGGTCGGAACCCGATTGTTCGATACGTAGGCAGCGACGAGCCCTGCCGTCAGCACGATATTGGATTGGGGGCTGACGAGGGACGAATCGGACACGTTATGGGCTCCTGACAAGGTCGAGAACCCTCTTAGGTTGGTCGGCGCCGTTGCGCTTGCCTGAAAGCGTGCTACCGTTTTCCCGAGCGCGCGCGGCGAAGCATGAATACAAGAATTTTCTATGAGGACTTTGTTCTCTACGGCGGATTTCAAGCCGAAAGACAGTTTCCGCCTCTGGCGTGAGACGATCTTCGAGCGGATCGTGCCGGTCGAACTTACGCCTGCCGTGGCGCACGCTTTCACCGGCACGCTGGAGGCCGCGGAGGTCGGGCCGCTGCTGATCACGCGCGTGACGCAGAGCGCCGTCACCACCGTCGCGACCCCGGACACGATCCGCCGGCACGGCAAGTACGAGACCCTGAACGTCGCCATCACGCTCAAGGGCCGCGTGTTCAGCGCGCAGGACGACCGCACCGCGATCCAGAATCCCGGCGACATCGTCGTGATGGACCGTCGGCCGGCGACGATGGCCTCCGACGTCGACACGCAGACGCTGTTCGTCGAGCTGCCGCGCGCGGCCCTGGAGCGCGCCCTCGGCTCGACGCGCCGGTTCACGTGCCTCACGATCGGCGCGGATCAAGTCGGCACGTCGATGGTGACGACCTTTTTCCAGGAACTGGTCCGCAACGCGGAGCGCCTGACGCCGGACATGTCGAACCGCATGGCGTCGGTCGGCGTCGATCTCATCGTCGCGAGCATCGCGGAACGCCTCGCGCACGAGACCCCCAAAAACATCCAGGGCGTCCTGATCTTCCAGCGCGCACTGGCCCACATCGAGGCCCATCTCGGCGACCTGAACCTCGACCCCGCCCGGCTCGCGGCGGCCGTCGGCGTGTCGCTGCGCCACCTCCAGGCCCTGTTCCGCGAGCAGGACCGCAACATCGCCGACTGGATCTGGCGGCGGCGGCTGGAGACCGCCGCGCAGCGTCTCGCCGATCCCGGCTTCGCCCATCTGGCCGTCGGTGAGCTGGCCTACAGCTGCGGCTTCTGCACCCAGAGCCATTTCAGCCGCCGCTTCAAGGACAGCTACGGGATCTCGCCGAGCGAGTACCGGTGGCGCAACCGCGGCGCAGACCAGCTCGCCGGCTGACGTCCGGCTACTGCAGGACGGCGGCCGCGGTGTTCGCGCGGATCCATCCCGGAGCGAGGATGTCGCCGCCCTCGGTGATGATCCAGGGATTGGCATCCTCGGCGTCGATCGCCGCGACCGCAGCGGCGAGGGCGGCCCGCAGCGTCGGGAAACTGTGCGACACGGCCACCCGGGCCGGCGCGTAGCCCGGCCAGAGGGTCAGTTCGGCGGGTCGGTCGAGATCGGTCGGCAGCATGGGTCGTGCGGGGCTGGAGGGGCACGCCGCCTGGGCCGCGGGCGTGCGGGGAAGCGGACGGAGAGCAGGCGCGCTCAGGCGGCCTTCGGCTTCGGCCGGGGCACGCGCACCTCGACCATCTGGCCGGTCATCGGGTTGAGGATCAGCATGTCAGCACGTCTCCGGTGGACCTGCCCGTAGAACGCCCGCCGATCGCGCCCGGATCGGGGCGGTCGGCGCAATTGTGCGGTTTGGGTAAACCGATCGTTCACCGTGAAGGCGCGCCGTTCATCCGCGCCGTCCCCACCTCAGATTACAACCGGGCGTCGTGTGGTCGGAGGTCGGCACACCTACCGTTTTAGGCGTAGGATCCGACGCGCGTCGTCGCGATGGCCGAGCCGCGGGCATACAAAAGCCCGCCACGGCAGGACCGGGCGGGCGGAGTGGCGGCATAGGGTCGGGAGGTTCGCCGTGGCGGCGACCTGCCATCCCGCCCATGACGGCCGCATGACAGCGGTATGCCAGCGCGATGAAAGCGGCAGGCCAGCCCCACGAATATCGCGCGACCGTCGCGCGACAGGCGGCCGATCCGGTCAGACCCGCTCCGGCTCCGCCAGCAGGATGGCGGCGCGGATGGCGGCCCGGCGCAGCCCGGCATCGGCCCAGGGCTGATCGATCAGCGTCCGGGCGAAGGGATGCGAGGCCACCGCGGCCGCGGGGTCGATGCGGAAGCCGTCCCCGAACGCCACCGAACCGGGCGTGGGATCGGCCAGATAGGCGTCGACGACGGCCGAGACGTCGTCATCGACGATATCCAGGGTCGTGAACAGGTCGAGAGTCATGGGGCGCTTCGCCATGGCGGCGCTATAGCCGCGCCACCGCGACAGGATCACGACTCCCGCGCCGTCTCCGCGCCGCGATCAGAACGCGGCCGGAACGATCATCGCGGCGGGGACCGGGCCGCGCACGTAGTCCGCGTGCCGCAGGCGCTCGGGCAAGTGGACCGCCGGGTGCTCCACGCTGCCATAGGGGATCTGGTCGAGCAGGTGGCTGATACAGTTCAGGCGGGCCCGTCGCTTGTCGACCGCCTCGACCACCCACCAGGGCGCCTCGGGGATATGGGTCCGCGCCAGCATGTCCTCCTTGGCCCGGGTGTAGTCCTCCCAGCGGCGCCGCGACTCGACGTCCATGGGCGACAGCTTCCACTGCTTGAGCGGATCGTGGATCCGCATCCGGAAGCGGAATTCCTGCTCGGCATCGGTGATCGAGAACCAGTATTTTACCAGGACGATGCCGGAGCGCACCAGCATGCGCTCGAATTCGGGGACCGACCGGAAGAACTCCTCGACCTCCGCCTCGGTGCAGAAGCCCATGACCCGCTCGACGCCGGCGCGGTTGTACCAGGAGCGGTCGAACAGCACGATCTCGCCGCCGGCGGGCAGATGGGAGACGTAGCGCTGGAAATACCATTGCGTCCGCTCGCGCTCGCTCGGGGCAGGCAAGGCGGCGACGCGGCAGACGCGGGGATTGAGGCGCTGGGTGATCCGCTTGATCACGCCGCCCTTGCCGGCCGAGTCGCGGCCCTCGAACAGCACGACCACGCGCAGTTTCCGATCCTGCACCCAGTCCTGGAGCCGGACCAGCTCGTGCTGCAGCCGGAGCAGCGCGCGGAAATAGACCTTGCGGTCGAGATGATCGGGCGGCGCGCCGCCGAGCTCGGCCGCGAGCCGGTCGAGGCGATCCTCCTCGAGCCCGAGTTCCAGCTCCTCGTCGTAGCTGTCGGCGAGGTCACGCCGGATCCCCTCCAGGGTGGCATCCGAGGTGGCATTCAAGGTGGCATCCGGGGCAGAGCTGTCGTCGGGCCGCATCGCCGGTTCTCCTGCGCGTCGCGGGGCCGACCTAGAGCAGCGTTCCGTGACACGCCTGAGAAAGCGCCGCGCCCGCGGCGGCCGATCCCATGTCGCGCCCGTGATCGTTCCGTCATACGGTTCCGCCACCGATCGGGGCGACCGGAGATGCGTCATGGCTGGAGAAGCGAAGAGGGCCGGGCCGAAGCGCCGGCAGGACGACCCCGATCCGGCGCGCGCCGAGGGCGAGAAGGTCGGCGCGCGCATCGATGCCGCCTTCGAGAAGCTCGCCGGGAAGCTGCGCGCCCGCGCCGACAGGGCCCGCGCCAAGCTCGACGCGGCGACGAAGGCCGAGAAGCGGGCGGTGCTGCTGCGCCGCTACGAACTCTACGCGGACGCGGCGGCCTATCTCGAGGAGCGGCTCGTCGATCGCGGGGGGCGATCCGCGTGATCTCCATCGACCCGGCCGGGCGCGGCGCCGCCCGACGCAGCTGACGGCGAGGATCCCATGTTCGACGCGACCAAGATGCTCGCCGACGCCCTCGGCGAGCACCTGGCCCTGACCTACCAGCGGACCTTCGGCAGCCGGGAGCCGCGCTACGCCGAGATCATCGAGGCCGCGGCGCGCCTGACGATCGAGCGGATCGTCGGGAGCGACGCCCTCTACCATGACGGCGACCACACGGCCCTCGTCACCCTGGTCGCCCAGGACATCCTCCGCGGCCGCTTCCTGCAGCAGGGCATCACGCCCGAGGACTGGCTGCACATGATCCTGGCCGCCCTCTACCACGACA
This sequence comes from Methylobacterium sp. yr668, assembly GCF_900116245.1. Taxonomy (NCBI): domain Bacteria; kingdom Pseudomonadati; phylum Pseudomonadota; class Alphaproteobacteria; order Hyphomicrobiales; family Methylobacteriaceae; genus Methylobacterium; species Methylobacterium sp. yr668. The sequence goes on from NZ_FOZY01000022.1 coordinate 16,242, forward strand.
TCGGCTACGTGCGCGGCGTCTGCGCCGGAGACCGGCTGCAGGCCTTCGTCATCGACGCGCAGGGCACGACCGTCAGCCTGCCCCGGGGCGCCTCTGACGCGGCGCTGGCACCCTACCACGTGGAGCGCTCGAAGCTGGCCGTGCAGGAGCGCTTCGGCACGCACGATCTCGTCGACGCGTCCCGGGTCATCCGGGCGATCGAGCTGACCCGCTTCCCGGTCCCCGAGGACGATTCCCATCGCGAGACCGGGACCGAGGCCGGCCTGCTGCGGGCGGCCGACCTGATCGGTCAGCTCGGCGACCCGCTCTACCCGCGCAAATTGAACGCCCTGTTCCACGAATTCGCCGAGATCGGCGTCAACGCGGAACTCGGCTACGACAGCCCGGCCGACCTCGCGGAGCGCTACCCGTCGTTCTTCTGGGGCAAGATCGAGCCCGTGATCGGAGACGCGATCCGGTTCCTCGACCTCACGGTCGAGGGGCGGGGCTGGGTCGCGAACCTCTACGCCCACGTCTTCGCCATCGAGCACGACCGCCGGCGCATGGGCCCGCATCCCGGGCCGGGCCCTCTCTGAGGCGGCGCGGCGGCCTCAGGCGGCCGCGACGAGCCTGGTCACGGCCCGGACCAGCTCCGCCGCCACGAAGGGCTTCTCCAGGATGGGCCGGCTCGCCTCGGCCGGGGCGCCGGTGACCCGCACGTCGCCGGTGGCGAACAGGTACGGCACGCCGAGGACGCCGAGACGCTCGGCGACCGGATAGACGCTGTTCCCGTCGCCCAGATTCACGTCGAGCACCGCGGCGTGGGGCGTCTGCTCGGCGATCAGGTCCAGGGCGAGATCCGCGCGCGGGACCGGGCCGATCACCTCGGCCCCGGCGCTGTGCAACCAGCGCTTGACCTCGCTGGCGATGAAATACTCGTCCTCGACGACGAGGACGCGGCACCCGGACAGGGGCGGAACAGCCTCGGGCACGATCCCCTCCCATCGGCGCGCGACGATCCGAGAATAACCGCGCGACACGACCGGAGGTTCGCGCCGTTCGCATGATCCATCACGCACCCCGACGGCGCGGGCCTGCGCCGGCCCGCGCGGCGGGTCGATCAGCCCCCTGGCCGAGCCGGGGCGTCGGGCGGGAAGAAGCGGTTGGCCGGCCGCGCGAGGCCGAGATGGTCGCGCAGCGTCGTCCCGGCGTAGTCCCGGCGGAACAGCCCGCGCCGCTGCAGCTCCGGCACCAGCCGGTCGACCACGTCGTCGAGACCCTCGGGCACGAACGGGAACATCACGTTGAAGCCGTCGCAGGCGCGGGTCTCCAGCCACTCCTCCATCCGGTCGGCCACCTGCGCGGGCGTGCCGACCATCTGCAGGCCCCCGTAGCCGCCGACCTTGCGGGCGAGTTCCCGCACGGTCGCGCCGGTGCGCCGGGCGTAGTCGACGATCTGGGCCTGCCCGCTCTTGCTGGCGTTGCTCTCGGGGAGCTCCGGGAGCGGCGCGTCGAGGGCGAAGCCCGACGCGTCGACGCCGAGGCGGACCGAGAGGTTGGCGAGGCCGCTGTCGCGATGGACGAGGTCGTCGAGGCGCGCCTTCTTGGCCTGCGCCTCGTCCTCCGTCTCGCCCAATACGATGAAGCAGCCGGGCAGGATCTTGAGCTGGTCCGGGTCGCGCCCCGCCGCCGGCATGCGGCCCTTCACGTCGGCGTAGAAGGCCCGGGCCGCCTCCACGGTCGCGGCCGCGCCGAACACCATCTCGGCGGTCTCGGCGGCGATCTGCTTGCCGGCCTCGGAGGCGCCGGCCTGGACGATCACCGGCCAGCCCTGCACCGGCCGGGCGACGTTGAGCGGGCCCTTCACCTTCAGGAAGTCGCCGCGGTGGTCGAGGACGCGCATCTTCGCCGGGTCGAAGAACAGGCCGCTCGCCGGATCCATCGTGAAGGCGTCGTCGGCGAAGGAATCCCACAGGCCGGTCACCACGTCGAAGAACTCGCGGGCGCGGGCGTAGCGGGTGGCGTGCTCCAGATGCGCGTCGCGGCCGAAGTTCAGGGCCTCGTCCGGGTTGCCGGAGGTGACGAGGTTCCAGCCGGCCCGCCCCTTCGAGATATGGTCGAGCGAGGCGAACTTTCGGGCGACGTGGTAGGGCTCGTTGTAGGTTGTCGACGCGGTGGCGATCAGGCCGATCCGATCGGTGAGCACGGCGAGCGCCGGCAGCAGGGTCAGCGGGTCGAACGACGTCACGGTGGCCGAGCGGCGGAGCGCCGCCACCGGCATGTTCATCACCGCGAGGTGGTCGGCCATGAAGAACGCGTCGAACTTCGCGGCCTCCAGCCGCCGGGCGAAGTGCGCCAGGTGCTGGAAGTTGAAGTTCGCGTCCGGATAGCCGCCCGGATAGCGCCACCACGCGGTGTGGATGCCGACCGGGCGCATGAAGGCGCCGAGATGCAGCTGGCGGTCCCGGCTCATCGCTGCCGTCTCCAGTCTCTCACGGATGCTTGTGGATCGGGTCGACCCAGTACACCGTCTCGGGCGCCTCTGCGGCCTCGACGTCGGGCAGGTTGACCACCACCGCCTCGTTGTCGGAGCGCACCAGCACGCAGTGCAGCGGCTCGTCGGTCGAGGCGTTGATCTCCTGGTGCGGCACGAAGGGCGGCACGAAGATGAAGTCGCCCGGCCCGGCCTCGGCGACGTATTCGAGCCTGTCGCCCCAGCGCATCCGGGCGCGGCCCGAGACCACGTAGATCACGCTCTCCAGTTCGCCGTGGTGGTGCACGCCGGTCTTGGCGTCGGGCTGGATCGCCACCGTGCCGGCCCAGATCTTCTGGGCGCCGACCCGGGCGGCGTTGATCGCGGCCTGCCGGTACATGCCGGGCGTCTGCGCGGTGTTGGCGTCGAGCCGGTCGCCGGGGATCACCCGAACGCCGTCGTGCTTCCAGCGCTCGGACGCCCCGTGATCGTGGGCGTGAGCATGGGCGTGATCGTGGGCGTGGCCATGATCGTGGCTGTGGCCGTGGTCGTCGCCGTGGTCGTGCATGTCGGGTCCTCCCGCGCCATCATTGCACGGCGGCGGCGGTTTGCGAGACGCTCGTGTCGAGGATCGCCTCGGCCCGCGGCGCGCGGGCCTTCGGGATCAGCCCGGCGCGGACGTAGAGATCGATGTTGCGCTGCTCGTCGGCGATCACGGACGCGTCGATCGGGACGGCCCGGTAGGCGGCGCGGCCGAACCAGCGCAGCGGCACCGCCTCCGGCAGGCCGATGAGCTTCGACCAGACGGACGCGTAGGGCGCCGGATCCTTCAGGGCCCAGGCCCGGGCGCGGGCGAGGCGCGCGCCGAAATCGGCGAGCAGCGCCCGCTTGGTCCGGATCGCGTCGTCGCTCGCCACCGCGAAGGTCAGGCCCGGGGTGATGCCGTTACCGTCGCGGATCACCCGGACGAGGCCGGCGAGCTCCGCCGTGGAGGTGTAGGGCTCCCAGGTCGACCAGGCGTCGACCGCCCCGGAAGCCAGCGCGATCTTGGCGTCGGCCGGCGGCAGGAAGCTGAAGGTCACGCTGTCGGCGGGCAGCCCCGCCTCCTCCAGCGCCGCCAGGACCACCTGATGGCCGATCGAGCCGCGGTTCGTCGCGACGCGCTTGCCCTTCAGGTCCGCCACGGTACGGAGGGGCGATTCCTTGAGCACCAGGATCGCCAGCCCGTCCTGCCGGTTGCGGAAGGCCAGGAAGGCCTTCACCGGCACCCCGGCGGCGGCCGCGAAGGTGAAGGGCGCGTCGCCGACGCCGCCCGCGTCGATCGCGCCGGCGTTCAGCGCCTCGAGCAGGGGCGCGGCCGCCGGGAACTCGCTCCAGTCGAGCCGGTAGGGCAGCCCATCGAGCACGCCGGCCGCCTCCATCAGCGCGCGGGCGTTGCCGCGCTGGTCGCCGACCCGCAGCACCTCCTGCGCGTGCGCCGGCCGGACCACCAGGAGCGCCAGCAGGGCGAGGATGACGGCGCGCATCAGGCGGCCTCGGCGGCGCCGCGGCGCCCGAGGGCGGCGCGGACGGCGGGCAGCAGCGCCCGGCCGTACTGGAGCGCGTCCTCCAGCGGGTCGAAGCCGCGGATCAGGAAGGTCCGCACGCCCAGGTCGTGATAGTCGAGCAGGGCGTCGGCGACCTGCTCGGGGGTGCCGACCAGGGCGGTCGAGTTGCCCGCCGCCCCGGTCTCGGCCGCGATGGCGGTGAACAGGCGCTTGTCGTGGCGCGGCCCCGCGGCCGCCGCCGCGAGGAGCCGCCGGGAGCCCTCGTTCTGCGGCGTCGCCGCCGGGCCGAGGCCCTTGGCGGCCCGGACGGCCCGGGTCCGGGCCAGGATGTCCTCGGCGCGCTCCCAGGCCCGCGCCTCGGTCTCGGCGAGGATCGGCCGGACCGACAGGCTGAAGCGCGGCGCCCGCCCGTGGGCCGCGGCCGCCGCCCGCACCCGGCCGATCAGCTCGGCGACCTGCGCGTGGGTCTCGCCCCAGAGGGCGTAGGTGTCGGCGTGGCGGCCGGCCACCGCCAGCGCCGCCGGCGAGGCGCCGCCGAAATAGACCGGGATCGCGTTGACCGGCTTCACCTCGGAGAAGCCGCGCTCCACCCGGTAGTGATCGCCCGCGTAGTCGAACGGCTCCGCGGCGGTCCAGCTCTGCCGGACGATGTCGAGGAACTCCCGGGTGCGGGCGTAGCGCGCGTCCTTGGTGAGGTGGTCGCCGTCCTGGGCGAGTTCCCGGTCGTCGCCGCCGCTGATCACGTGGATCGCGACCCGGCCGCCGGTGAGCTGGTCGAGGGTCGCGAATTGCCGCGCCGCCACGGTGGGCGCCGTGAATCCGGTGCGGTGGGCGATCATCAGTCCCAGCCGCTCGGTCACGGCGGCGACCTGCCCGGCGAGCAGGAGGGCGTCCGGCGTGGTCGCGTGGAAGGCCACCAGCACCCGGTCGAACCCGCCCCATTCGTGCGCCTGCGCCAGGAGCTTCAGGTAGTCGCGGTCGATGGACGGCCCCGCCGCCGGGTGGATCTCGGAGGTGTGCCGGGGGGCGACGAAGCCGATGAACTCGACGGCATCGGGGGGAAGCAGGCTCATGGTGCGATCTCCGGGTCGAGGGCGGGTTCAGGCGCCGAGGGCGGCCCTGCCGGCGGCGGCGCGGACGGCGTCCCCTTGCGGCCAGTGGATGCGCGCGCACAGGACGTCGCGCAGGTGCCGCTCCAGCGGGTTCGCCCGGGACAGGCCGGCGTTGCCGGACAGCTCCGCGGCGCGCTGGACCGCCGCGACGGCGTTCTCCGTGGCGGTGAGCTTCACGAAGCCGGACTCGCGCGGCGGCGGAGGATGTCCCGCATCGACCTCGGCGGCGAGCCCGGCGACGAGGCGCGCGTTGACGGCGAGCAGCCGCTCGTTCTCGCCGACCGCCTCGTGGAAGCGCGGCAGGCTCGCCAGCGGCGCCCCGAGGCTGCCGGGCCGGCGCGCCCGCAGGAAGCCGGTGAACCAGTCCTGCGCCGCCCGGGCCACGCCGTCGTAGAGGGCGGCGAGCAGGGTGCAGCTCCAGGCCTGCTGCCAGGGATCGGGCCCCGACCAGCCGCCCGGCGGCCGCAGGTCGACGGCGTGGTCCCCGGGGATCGGCACGTCCGTGAAGTGGACGTCGTGGCTGCCGGAAGCGCGCAGGCCGAGATGGTCCCAGGTCTCCGCGATGCGGATGCCCGGCGCGTCGAACGGCACCAGGACGGTGCCGGTGCGCGGCTCCGCCTCGTCGGTGCGGACGAAGACGAGGCCGTAGGCGAGCCCCGGCGCCCCGGTCGCGTAGATCTTGTGCCCGGAGATCCGCCAGCTCGCGCCGTCGCGGCGGGCGACCGTGGCCGGCAGGCCGCCCCGCGAGGGCGTCCCGAGTTCGGGCTCGACCCGCAGGGCGTTGATCAGCGCCCCCCGCGCCACCGCCGCCGCGCCGACCGCGTCGGCGAGCGCGCGCGGCCACGGGGTGTCGGGCCGGTGGATCAGCCCGTGCTGGAGGTACTGCATCGCCACGACCAGGGCGGTCGCCGGGTCGGCGGCGCCGAGCGCGCGCACCAGAGCGGCGGCCCGCGCGAGACCCGCGCCGCCGCCGCCGAGACGCCGCGGCACGGTGACGGCCAGGAGCCCGGCCTCCCGGAGCGCCGCGAGGGAGTCGTGCGGGAAGGTCCCCGCGCGGTCGTGGTCGGCCGCGCGGGCGGCGAGCCGTCCGGCGAGGCTGCGGACGATGTCGGGGGGCGGGACGGCGACAGTCATGGGGTGTTCGGCGACGTGATCGGCGGGCGGCCGCGCGGCACCATCCCGGGAGCCGCGATGGTCCGCCCGGACCCGGGTCGCGTCAACGGAATGCCGTTCCGAATATTCATGGATCGGAAGGAGGATGTTGCCGCGTCGTCGGACGGTGAAGAAGAACGTGTTTCCGCCCCCCCGGGGGCAGGAATCGATCGTTCTCCCGGTCGTCGTTCGGGATCCCGCCATCGAGAGACAGACGAGCGACGCTCCTCGCCGATGAGCCGGGGCGCCTGAGCGCCGTGCGACGGCGCCGATCCGTGAATGATCTTACCCGATCGCGCGAAAATAGAGGAAACGCTTTCGTTGACTCGGTCCTGCAGCGATCGAATACTCGGCACCCTGATCCCTCGACGGATCATTCCCGAAGACGAGGACGCCAGATCCGCCCGGTCGCGCCACCGGTGCGGTGACGCGCGCCGTTCCCGCCGCGCGGTCGCGCGGCCCGGAGACCCGAGATGACCGACGCGCCCTCCCGACCGGGCAGCCCCTCCTCCGATCCATCGCCTTCCCGGCGGCGCCTGCTGCAGGTCGGCGCCGCGGCCGCCGCCCTGCCGCTCGGCCTCGGCATGGGCACCGGCCGCGCCTGGGCACCCGGACCGGGGACGCCGTTCGACCCCGGCCCGCTCTGCCGACCCGCCGCCGCGGAGGCGCCCGCGGGCCCGCTCCGGACGGTGAAGCTGGCCTGGAACGCCACGGCCATCTGCACGGCGGCCGCGCCGCTCGCCAAGGAGCAGGGGATCTTTGCCCGGCACGGCCTCGACGTGGAGTTCGTCAATTTCGGCGGCTCGACCGAGGCCCTGCTGGAGGCGATCGCCACGGGCAAGGCCGATGCCGGGATCGGCATGGCCCTGCGCTGGCTCAAGCCCCTGGAACAGGGCTTCGACGTGAAGATCACCGCGGGGCTGCACGGCGGCTGCCTGCGGCTGCTCAGCGCCAAATCCTCCGGCATCGCCGACATCGCCGGGCTGAAGGGCAAGACGATCGCGATCAGCGACCAGGCGAGCCCGGCCAAGAACTTCTTCGGCCTGCTGCTCGCCAAGGCGGGGATCGACCCGGAGAGCGGGGTCGAGTGGCGGCAGTACCCGGCCGACCTGCTCAACCTCGCGGTGGAGAAGGGCGAGGCGCAGGCGCTGGCCGATTCCGACCCGCGGACCTGGATCTGGCTGAAGGACCCGCGCTTCACCGAGGTCGCCACCAACCTGTCGGGCGAGTTCGCCACCCGCACCTGCTGCGTCGTGGCCGCCCGCGGCAGCCTGATCCGGAACGACCGCGCGGTGGCGGCCGCGCTGACCCGGGCGATCCTGGAGGGCGGCCACGCCGTCCACCGGGATCCCGAGGCCGCGGCCCGGGCCTTCTCCGGCTACGGCGGCAAGGGCTCGATCGCGGATCTCGCCGCGATGCTGCGCAGCCAGCAGCACGGCGACAGCCCGGTCGGCGGCGATCTCAAGCAGCAGCTCGCGCTCTACGGGGACGAGCTGAAGCAGGTGAACGTCCTGCGGCGGTCCACCGACACGGCGAAGTTCGCCGAGCGGATCTACGCCGACGTGCTGAGCTGAGGCGCGCCATGTCCGGAAGCATCACCGCCGGCGTCGCCCCGCGGGCCGCCGCCCCGTCCCGAAGGCTGCCGCGGCCGCCCTGGCGGATCGTCCTCGCGGGCGGCGCCTGGCTCGCCCTGGCCGGCGTGACCCTCGGCCTGCCCGAGGCGGACGACCTGCCCGAGACCGCGGCCCTCGGGTCCGGCGCGGCGGCGCTCGGCCTCGCCCTCCTAACGCTCGCGCCCGTGGCGACCCGCCTCGGCCCTCTCGGGTCGCGGCTACGGTACTGGAGCCCCTGGCTCACGGTGCTGGCGGTGGCGCTGCTGGTCTGGGAGGTTGTCACCGCGAAGTTCGCCCTGCTGCCGATGCCGTTCTTCCCGTCGCCCCAGGCGATCCTGGAGGTCTTCCTCGACGACTGGCCGAAGCTCGGCGGCAGCATCCTCAACTCCCTGATCCTGCTCTCCGGCGGCTACGCCATCGGGGCGGCGACCGGCTTCGTCCTGGGCGTCGCCATCGGCACCTTCCGGGCGGTGGGCTACTGGGCCCATCCGGTGCTGCGCTTCGTCGGGCCGCTGCCGGCCACGGCGTGGCTGCCCCTCGCCTTCTTCGTCTTCCCGTCCTCGTGGTCGGCCAGCACCTTCCTGGTGGCGCTGGCGACCGGCTTCCCGGTCACGGTGCTGACCTGGTCGGGGGTGGCGGGCGTCAACAAGGCCTATTTCGACGTGGCGCGGACGCTCGGCGCCTCGGGCGGCTTCCTGATCCTGCGTGTGGCGATCCCGGCGGCGCTGCCGCACGTCTTCGTCGGGCTGTTCATGGGGCTCGGCGGCTCCTTCGCGGTGCTGGTCGTGGCCGAGATGCTCGGCGTGAAGTCCGGCCTCGGCTGGTACCTCCAGTGGGCGCAGGGCTGGGCCGCCTACGCCAACATGTACGCGGCGCTGATCGTGATGGCGCTGATGTGCTCCTCCCTGATCACGCTGCTGTTCCGCCTGCGCGACCGCCTGCTCGCGTGGCAGAAGGGGCTGGTGCAATGGTAGCCGCCGCGACCCTCGAACGCCCCGCCGCCCAGAGCGCCGGGGCCCGCCTGGCGGTCGAGTCCGTCAGCCACGCCTTCGCGATCCGCGGCGCGCCCCTGCCGGTCCTCGACCGGGTGAGCCTCGACGTGGAGCCCGGCGGCTTCGTGGCCCTGCTCGGCCCCTCGGGCTGCGGCAAGTCCACCCTGCTGCGGCTCGTCGCCGGCCTGGAGCCGCCCGACCAGGGCGCGATCCGGGTCGACGGCGACCTGGTGGAGGGCCCGGACCCGTCCCGGCTCCTCGTCTTCCAGGACCCGACGCTCTATCCGTGGCGCACCGTGCGCGGCAACGTCGCCCTGGGGCTGGAGGCCCGCGGCGTCGGGCGGTCGCGGGCGGCCCTCGTCGACCAGGCGCTGGGGCTCGTCGGCCTCACGGGCTTCGCCGACGTCTACCCGCACCAGCTCTCCGGCGGCATGGCGCAGCGGGCGGCCCTCGCCCGGGCGCTCGTCAACGCGCCGCGCCTGCTGCTCCTCGACGAGCCGCTGGGCAAGCTCGACGCCCTGACGCGTCTGGCCATGCAGGCCGAGATCCTGCGGCTCTGGCAGGAGAAGCGCTTCACCGCGCTCCTCGTCACCCACGACGTCGAGGAGGCGCTGGTGCTGGCCGAGCGCGTGATCGTGCTCTCGGACCGCCCGGCCGCGATCCGGGCCGAGCTGCCCGTCGCGGCGCCCTATCCGCGCCACCGCGACAATGCCGAGATCGTGCGGCTGCGCCGGGAGATCCTGGGGATCCTCGGCCAGCCGACCTGACGGGCCGCCGCCTCAGCCGCGGGCGATCGACGGGGTCGCCCCGACGGTCGCCGCCCGCGGCTGATGCCGGCCGATCCAGAAGACCAGGGCGCAGCCGACGCCGGTGAGCGCGCAGAGCGGCAGCAGGGCGACGGGGAAGCTGCCGGTCTGCTCGCGCAGCACGCCGATCAGCGAGGTGATCGCCCCGGTTCCGAGATGCGCCAGGGTGTTGATCGCCGCGATGCCGGCGGCCGTCTGGGCCGGCGGCAGCGTCTCCGTGGCGAGGGCGAAGAACGGGCCCTTGATCGCGTAGTTGCCGAGCAGAACCAGCGAGAGCAGGACCAGCGTCATCCAGAGCGAGCCCGTCAGGAGCGTCAGGGCAAAGCTCACCGAGGTCAGCGCCAGCGGCAGGGCCGTGCTCCAGATCCGCTCGCCGCTGCGGTCCGCCCGCAGGCCCCAGACGATCATGAAGACCGAGGCGATGCCGAACGGGATCATGTTCAGCAGGCCGGTCTGCAGGTTGCTGAGGCCGAACCCTTTGAGGATCTGCGGCATCCACAGCGACAGCGTGTTGCTGGTGGCCGAGCTGCCCGCGTAGATCACGGCGAGCAGCCAGACCTGCCGGCTCGCGAGCACCGCCCAGACCGCCGCGAGGCCGTGGGCGTGGTGCCCGGCGCTCGCCTCTGCGGCGCGCCGCTCGGTCTCCAGCCGGTCCGTCAGCCAGTCGCGCTCCGCCGGGCTCAGGAAGGTCGCCTCGGCCGGCCGGCTCGGCAGCAGCACGAGGGCGGCGACGCCGAGCAGGACGGCCGGGACCGCCTCCATGATCAGCAGCCACTGCCAGCCGCGCAGGGACGCGGCGCCGTCGAGGGTGAGCAGCGCCGCCGAGAGCGGCGAGCCGAAGAAGCTGGAGAGCGGGATCGCGACCATGAACATCGCCACGATCCGCGCCCGGTAGGCCTTGGGGAACCAGTAGGTCAGGTACAGGATCACGCCGGGGAAGAACCCGGCCTCGGCCGCGCCGAGCAGGAAGCGGGCGGTGGCGAAGCTCAGCGGACCGGTGACGAAGGCCGAGCCGATGCCGACGAGCCCCCAGGTGATCATGATCCGCGCGATCCAGATCCGCGCGCCGACGCGCTCCATGGCGAGGTTGCTCGGCACCTCGAACAGGACGTAGGCCACGAAGAACAGGCCGCCGCCCAGGCCGAAGGCCGCGGCGGAGAGGCCGAGATCGTGGTTCATGGTCAGCGCCGCGAAGCCGACATTCACCCGGTCGACGTAGGCGATGAAGTAGCAGAGCACGAGGAAGGGGATCAGGCGCAGGCCGACCTTCCGCATCGTTCGGCTCTCGAAGGCGGCCGCGTCCGCCGCGTGTGGCGTGGTCGGTGTTGCCATGGTCCTGTCCTCGCTGGAATTCGGGCGGGGCCGCCTCGGCCTAGCGGTCGAAGCGGAAGAGTTCGGCGGGCGTCTCGGCCAGGACGATCCGGCGCTCGGCCGGGTCCGGCACCCAGGCGTCGAGATCGCGCCGGGCCTCGGCGGGGCTGGCCTGGGTCTCGAACTGCGTGTGCGGCCAGTCGCTGCCCCAGAGCAGGCGCCGCGCCCCGAAGGCGCCGCGCAGGCGCTCGGCGGCCTGCACCGCCGTCTGCCGGCCGGCCTCGCCGCTGCCGATGCGGTAGGCGCCCGAGAGCTTGACCCAGACGCGGCCGCCGCGGCCGAAGCCGAGCAGGTCGGCGAAGCCCGGATCGGCGATGCCGAGGGCGGGGTCGATCCGGCCGAAATGATCGACCACCACGGGGACGCCCGCCGCGACCAGCGGCGGCAGCAGCCGCGCGAGGCGCCGCGCCTCGGCCTGGACCTCGATCTGCCAGCCGAGATCCGCGACGCGCGCGAGGTGGGCGCGCCAGACCGGGCCGGCGAAATCCGGGTCCGGCCGGCCGATCAGGTTGAGGCGCAGGCCGACGACGCCCTGCCCGGCGAGGTCGCGCAGGGTCGCGGTCTCGGCCTCCGGGGCCAGCACGGCGATGCCGCGCAGCCGCTCCGGCGCGGAGCGCAGGGCCGAGACCATGTAGCCGTTGTCGGTGCCGAGGAAGCTCGGCTGGATCAACACGCCGCGGGCCATGCCGTTCCGGTCCAGCATGGCACGGTAATCGGCGATGCTCGCGTCGTAGTCAGGGGCGTAGCGCCGGTCGCCCGTGAGGGTGAGGGCCCGGGTGAAGACGTGGGCGTGGGTGTCCACCGCAGCGACGCCGTCGTGGGCGGCAACGGCGGTCCCGGCCGCGCGGCCGCGGGCGGGAAGCGCGAGCGTGACGCCGCCCGCGAGCAGGGTGCGGCAGAAGAGGCGCCGGTTCATCGGATCATCTCACGGTCTGGGGGATCAGCGCGCCACCGGGCTGCCGATCCGGCAGGAGCGCGACGGCGAGGAGGACGAGCCCGTAGGCACCGAGGGCCGACAGGCCGATCGCCGGGCCGAGGCCGCAGATCTCGCTGAGCAGGCCGACGCCGAGGGGCAGCAGGCCGGAGGCGAGGCGGCCGGCGTTGTAGCAGAAGCCCATCCCGGTCCCGCGCAGCCCGTCCGGGAAGAGCTCGCTGAACAGCGCCGCGAGACTCGCGGGGATGCCGGCCGTGCAGAAGCCGAGGGGCGCCCCGAGGAGGAGCAGGCCCGTGCCGCCGACCGGCAGCAGCAGGTACAGGACGACCAGGGCCATGCAGCCGGCGGCGTAGAGCGCCACGGTCCGGCGGCGGCCGAGCCGGTCCACGAGGCCGCCGGCGACGAGGCATCCCAGACCGAAGGCCGCGATGATGATGGCGAGGTAGAGCCCGGTCCCGAGGACCGAGGCGCCGCGCTCGACGCTCAGGTAGGTGGGCAGCCACGTGAACAGGGCGTGGAAGCCCCCGTGGGCGCCGAGGCCGAGCAGCGTCGCGAGCACCGTGATCCGGCGCAGGCCGGGCGCGAAGATCGCGAGCGATCCGGCCGGCGGCCCGGCCGTCCTTCCGACCAGCCGCGCGGGTTCCGGGACGGAGCGGCGGAGGTAGAGCAGGAGGAGTGCCGGCGCGAGGCCGCAGGCGAACAGGGCTCGCCAGGCCGTCTCCTGATCCAGCACCGAGAACGCCGCCGTGGACAGGAGCACGGCCGCGCCCCAGCCGAGCGCCCAGCCGCCCTGGACGGCGCCCAGCGCCCGGCCGCGGTGCTCGGGCCGGATCGCCTCCGCCATGAGCGCGGCGCCGGCCGCCCACTCGGCGCCGAAGCCGATCCCCTGCAGCGCCTTCAGGGTCAGCAGTTGCGTGAAGCTCTGCGCGAAGGCCGCCAGGAAGGTCGCGACCGCGAACCACAGCACCGTGATCTGGAGGGCCCGGACGCGGCCGATCCGATCCGCCGCGAGGCCGCCGAGCCAGCCGCCGATCGCCGCCGCCACGAGCGTGACCGCGCCGATCAGGCCGGCCTCCGAGCGGCTCAGGCCGAAGCTCGCGACCAGCGCGGGAATGGCGAGGCTGAACATCTGCACGTCCAGGGCGTCGAGCGACCACCCGCCCAGACAGGCCCAGAAGGTGCGACGCTCGGCCGGACCGACCTCTCGGTACCAGCGGAACACGGGCTTTCCTCCGTCCTCCGAAGAGGACTAGTCATTTATATGAATAGATGAGCACGCGAGGGTCGGCACGTCAAGGCGCCCGCCTTTCAGCGGATGTCGACGTGATACCGGAAGTCCCGGGCAGCGCCGCGCGTCACCCGCCACTCGATCGGGCGCGCATCGAAGCCGAAGGCGAGGCGCTCGATGACGACGACCGGATCCCCGTCGGCGATCGCGAGGCGCCCCGCGTCGGTCGCGTCGGCGATGCCGACGGTCAGGGTCTCCTCGGCGCGGGCGACGATCTCGCCGCAGAGACGCTCGTAGGCGGGGTAGAGGAGGTCGCCGATCTGCGTCAGCGGGGCTTCGAGGAGCGGCGCGAACCGCGCGGCCGGCAGCCAGATCGTCTCGGACAGGATCGGGCGGCCCTGGAGGTGGCGTGTCCGGATCAGCCGGATCGCGTCGCCGCGCGCGTCCAGGCCGAGGGCCTCGCGGACGGTCGCGGGGGCCGGACAGGCCTCGCGCGACAGGATCCGGCCCTCCGGCACCGCCTGGGTGCCGTCCGGGCCGAGATGCCGGAAGAACCGGAACAGGGACCGGTCGAAGCGCGGCCGCCGAACGAAGGTGCCGCGGCCCTGCTGCCGCTCGACGAGGCCGTCGGCGACGAGGACGTCGATCGCCTTGCGCACGGTGCCGATGGCGACGCGGTGGGTCGCCGCCAGTTCCGCCTCCGTGGGGATCGGTTCGCCCGACCGCCAGACGTTGCGGGCGATCTGGAAGGCGATCTCGTCCCGCAGGCGCTGGTAGAGCGGCAAGCGGAGATCGGGCTGAGGTGCGGTCACGACGGTCATGTGTATGACTGTATGACTATCGCCGGCAGGCGCCAATGGGCGACGGAGCGGTGCCGGCGCGCGCTGATCCCGTGGTCCACAGCGTCGCAGTACAGGACCCATTCGCCGGGCCGCGGGTTTCCGCCGGGATTTCCCGGGATCTTGGTCCAGCGAGGCGCGGATGGTCGAATATCGTACGTCTCGAGAGACCCGTCAGGGTCGGCGCGGCAGGCCGGTTCTGATCGTGCTCCTCGTGAGTGTGGGGTTGATGGTCGCCGCCCTGGCCGGCCTGATGATCTGGCACGGTGAGACCGCGCCGCCCGACTACGCCAGCCAGAGTCAGGCCGCCGCCCGCAAGGTCGTCACCGGCTCCGAGAGCGGATCAATCAGCGCCCCGCCGGCCGGGACGCGATCCACGCCCTGACCGACGTCGACCGGCGCCGGCCGTTTCGATCGGTCCGCGCGGGGACAGGACCTCCCCCCGCGAGACGACCATCATGACGGTCGGCCCACAGCTCCAAGACGAAGGGCAATGCCCGGGCGCGGGCCGTTGTCGACGTCGAGTCGATGCCGGCTCTCCGCGACGGCGGCGACAGGGCAGATCGCGACAACGTCATCGCGGTCTCTGCGGGAGCCTCCACCGCAAGCCCGGCAAGACTTCGACGCTCCGCGCTTGATCCAGCCGGAGACCGCCTCATTTCGTCACGAGTCTCGAGCGCGACGGGAATCGCCTGAGGGTTCGGACCGCCTGCACCGCCCACCGCCTTCGACGTCCGGGCCCCGCGCGCCCGGCCGTCGCGCAACACCAAGGGGGACCACCCGATGAGCGAGACGATCGACAAGACGGACACGACGTCGTTTCACATGGCAGGCCAGTGTCCGTTCGGCGGCGACCGGATCGGCGGCGCCCACGGCAACCGGCCGACACTGGAGAACTGGTATCCCCACCGCCTGCGGGTGGAAGTGCTCCACCAGAACGGGCTGGCGGCCGATCCCCTGGGCCCGGATTTCGACTACGCGGCCGAGTTCGCCAAGATCGACTTCGACGCGCTCAAGCGCGACATCAAGCAGTTCCTGACCTCGTCGGTGGAGTGGTGGCCGTCCGACTACGGCAATTACGGCCCGCAGATGATCCGCATGGCCTGGCACTCGGCCGGCACCTACCGGATCGCGGACGGGCGCGGCGGCGCCGGCACCGGCATGCAGCGCTTCGCCCCGATCTCGAGCTGGTGGGACAACGGCAACACCGACAAGTCGCGGCGCCTCCTGCAGCCGATCAAGCACAAGTACGGCAACGCCCTGTCGTGGGCCGACCTCATGGTGCTCACCGGCAACTGCGCCCTCGAGATCATGGGCCTGCCGACCTACGGCTTCGCCGCCGGCCGCCTCGACGCCTGGGAGGCGGACGACGCGACCTACTGGGGACCGGAGGTCGTCGAGATGGGCTCGGTCTCGAGCTTCGACGACATGGTCAACCGCGACAAGCGCTGGCGGGGCAAGAACGGCGACGCCGACTACGACCTCGAGAACCCGCTGGCCGCCTCGCACCAGGCGCTGATCTACGTGAACCCGGAGGGCCCCTACGCCAGCGGCGATCCGCTGGCCTCCGCGCGCGACATCCGGATTACCTTCACCCGCATGGCGATGAACGACGAGGAGACCGTGGCGCTGATCGCGGGCGGCCACGCCTTCGGCAAGAGCCACGGCATGGTGCCGGCCAAGGAGATCGGGCCGCCGCCCGAGATGGCGCCGATGGAGGCGATGGGGCTGGGCTGGCACAACCCGAAGGGCACCGGCTCCGGCAAGGACACGATGACCAACGGCATCGAGGGCAGCTGGACCCCGGATCCGACGCAGTGGGACAACGCCTACCTGGAGAACCTCTTCAAGTTCGAGTGGGAGCAGACCAAGAGCCCGGCGGGCGCCCTGCAGTGGACGCCGAAGGATCCCGCCGCGCCGAAGACGCCGGACGCCCACGTCTCCGGCCAGATGCACCCGCTGATGATGATGACGTCCGACATCGCCCTGAAGGTCGATCCCGACTACCGCAAGGTCTGCGAGAAGTTCCTCAACGACTTCGACGCCTTCACCCAGGCTTTCTCCAAGGCGTGGTACAAGCTCACCCACCGCGACATGGGTCCGAAGCACCGCTACCTCGGCCCGGAGGTCGTGATCGAGGACGGGCTCCTGTGGCAGGACCCGCTGCCCGAGCGGGACTACGACCTCGTCGGCGAGGCGGAGATCGCCGCGCTGAAGCAGGCGATCTCCGGCACGGGCCTGTCGGTCTCGGATCTCGCCTTCACGGCCTTCTCGGCGGCCTCGACCTACCGCGACAGCGACAAGCGCGGCGGGGCCAACGGCGGCCGCCTCGCCCTCGCGCCGCAGAAGGACTGGGCCGTCAACCGGCGGGCCGCGCCCGTGGTCGAGGCCCTGCGCGGCGTGATGGCGACCTTCAACGGCGGCCGCAGCGACGGCAAGAAGATCTCGCTGGCGGACCTGATCGTGCTGGGCGGCTGCGTCGCCGTGGAGAAGGCGGCCCGCGATGCCGGGGTCGAGACGCCGGTCCCGTTCACGCCGGGCCGGGTGGACACGACCCAGGCGCTCACCGACCTCGAGATGTTCGAGTGGCTGAAGCCGGTGGTGGACGGGTTCCGCAACTACGTCGACGACGGCTTCGGGCAGATGACGCGCAGCGTCTCGCCGGAGGAGATGTTCCTCGACAAGGCGAACCTGCTGACGCTGACGGCCCCGGAATGGACCGTCCTGACCGGCGGCCTGCGCGCGCTCAACGCCAACCACGACGGGTCGAGCCGGGGCGTCCTGACCGACCGGGTCGGGGCGCTGACGACCGACTTCTTCCGCAACCTGACCGACGTCGATCTGGTCTGGGAGAAGGCGGATGCGGAGGGGATGACCTTCGCGCTCAAGGACCGCGCGAGCGGGCAGACGAAGTTCGAGGCGACCCGCAGCGACCTCGTCTTCGGGTCGAACGCGCAGCTCCGGTCCATCGCCGACGCCTACGCGGGCAGCGACGGCCAGCGGCGCTTCGTGGCGGACTTCGTCAAGGCCTGGGACAAGGTCATGATGCTCGACCGCTTCGACGTGAAGGGTCACCGGCGCTACGGGCCGATGGCGGCCTGACGCCCGCCATCGGGATCGCCCGCGCCTCCGGCGCGGGCGATCTCCCAGGGTGCGCGCCGCGTCACGGCCTGAGGCTGTGCGCCCCCAGCGCGGCCCAGTAGGCGGCGCCGACCGGCAGGGCCTCGTCGTTGAAGTCGTAGCCCGGATTGTGGAGCGGCAGGCTCTTGCGCGTCCCGTCGGTCCCGATCCACGCGTAGGCGCCGGGGCAGGCCTCCAGCATGTAGGCGAAATCCTCCGACGCCATGGAGGGTCCGACCTCGCCCCGGCGCGCGGTGATGTCCGGGACGGCCCCGGCCGCCTCCAGGGCGGCGCCGACGGCGTCGGCGGTGTTGACAGTGGCGGGGTATCCGAACCGGTAGTCCACCTGCGCGCGGGCGCCGTGCGTGGCGGCTGTCCCGCCCGCGATCGCCTCGACGAGTTCGGCCACGCGCTTGCGCACGGCCTCGTCCAGGCAGCGGACCGTGCCGCGGATGACCGCGCGCTCGGGGATGACGTTGTAGGCGTCGCCGCCGTGGATCTGCGTGACGCTGAGCACGACCGGGTCCGTGGGGGCGATCCGGCGGCTCACGATGGTCTGCAGGGCCAGGACGATCTCGGAGGCGACCACCAGCGTGTCGGTGCCGCGCTCCGGCATGGCCGCGTGGGTGCCGAAGCCGGCGACCGCGATCTCGAACGTGTCGAGGGAGGCCATGATGGCGCCGACCCGGGTCGCGAAGGTCCCCAGCGGCAAACCCGGCCAGTTGTGCAGGCCGTAGACGGAATCGCACGGGAACAGCCGGAACAGGCCGTCCTCGACCATGGCGCGCCCGCCGCCCTCGCACTCTTCCGCCGGCTGGAAGATGAAGTGGACCGTCCCGGACAGGTCGGTGCGCGACGCGAGGTGCCGGGCCGCGCCGAGCAGCATCGCCACGTGGCCGTCATGGCCGCAGGCATGCATCACGCCGGGCGTCCGGGAGGCGTGAGCAGCGCCCGTCGCCTCCTGGATCGGCAGGGCGTCCATGTCGGCGCGCAGGCCGATGGTCGGGCCGTCGCCCCGGCTCAGGGTCCCGACCACGCCGGTGCGCCCGAGCCCGGTCTTCACCGACAGGCCGCAGGCGGCCAGTTCCCGGGCGACGAGATCCGCCGTGCGGACCTCCTGGAAGGCCAGCTCGGGATGGGCGTGCAGGTCGCGCCGCCACGCGACCATCCGCTCCACGGTCTCCGCCTCGATGCGCATGCGATCTCTCTCAGATACGGGAGGCTGCCGAAGCGCCTCGATCCCCCGCCCGGACCCTACGCCGATCGGCGCGGCGGTTCACCCCAGCGGCGGGTGCATGAAGAACTGCGCGATGAGGGCCGCGCCGAGGAAGGTCCCGGCATTGGCCATGAACGAGACCACGACGATCCGCCAGCCGAGGCGGCGGAAGGCGGGCACGTCCTTGGCGACCGAGAGCCCCGCGAAGGTCAGGATCGGCGTGGCGAGCGCCAGGAAGTTGAGCTTGCCGGTCAGGGCGGCGATCTCGGCGGCGTAGGGCGTCCCGGGATAGGTCAGCGCCATGCCGATGATCGACACCCAGAGGACGGCGGGCAGGCGCCGGCCGAGGAGCAGGTAGAGGCTCCAGCCGGCGAGCACGGTGCCGATGATGATTGCCATCCCGGCCACGACGCTCGCGTGGGGGACGATACCGTAGGTCAGCCAGTTGCCGATGAGCCCGTAGGCGCCGATCAGAATCCAGGCGAGCACGGTCTCGCCGAGACCGATCCGCACCTCCCCGTGGGCCGGCTGATGGGCCGGCGCCTGCGGGTCGGCGGCCGCCGGGCGGGCGGCGTCCGGCCGGTTGCGGCCGAGGATCGGCTCCAGCTTGCCGTAGGCCCAGATCGTGAAGGGCAGCGACAGGAACAGGGTGAAGTACGTGCCGATCGTGGTGGTCACGAGGTTGCTGGCGGCCGCGAAGGTGGCGACGTCCTTGGCGACCTCGGGCGTCTGCTGGGCCGCGATCGCCCCCGAGGCCGCGGCCATCATGCTGCCGGAGCCGACCCCGGCCCCCATCGCCAGCGCCAGCGGGTTGAAGATGCCGAGGCTGGTGATCAACCCGGCCAGCAGGGCGATGAACACCGCGCCGAACACCGTGCCGGTCAGGTACTCGGCCAGCACGCCGCGCCCCTCCGGCGAGTCCATGCCGTAGCGCTCGCCGATGATGGCGAGGCTGGGCTCGCGGCCGACCGAGAAGGTCGCGCCGATCGCCTCGCGCTTGATGCCGAGCAGGAGCGCCACCGGCAGGCCGAACACCATCGTGCCGAAGAAGTGGCCGAATTCCTGGAAGGCCAGGGCCCAGCCCGAGGCGAGGATCTTCGGCAGCGACCCGCCGACGAGCAGGCCGAGCTTGGCGATGAAGATCAGGAGCGCCGGCTGCAGGTAGGCGCCGGCCGCGTTCTGCAGGGCGCCCGACAGCCGCAGCGGCGCGGGCAGGCGCGGGCTCATCAGCCCCAGCGCGCCGCCCAGCAGCAGGGCCCAGAGCAGCGGGAGCAGCACGATCTTGCCGGCGCCCACCGGGATGCTGACGTTGCCGATCGCCTCCGCGATGACAACGATGACGAGGGCGAGCAGGAACAGCGTCAGCTTACCCCCGCCCGAGACCGGCGGCGCGACCGGCCGCGTGTTCGTCGCAAACAGTTCCCCCGCCATCGTCATCCTCCTTGGCCCCCCTCGGGGCTGCCCCTTGCTCCGCCTGCCGGTCTTGATCGCCGGCTTGGCGTTAGATCGCTGCGCGGACGCCGCCGCGAGGCGTGCCCGAGCCGGATGGAGCGCGGATCCCCTCTCGCGTGCGGGAAAGGGGGGACCGTCGCGCTGTCGGAACCCGCGTCGCTCGCTGCTCAGTCTGTCGCGACGCGATCGGGCACAGCTCTAGCCCACGTAGCCGAAGGTCACGGCCGGCGCGGCGGCGGTCTCGACCCAGACGCTCTTGGTCTGGGTGTAGGCCATCAGCGCCTCGCGGCCGGAGGAGCGGCCGAAACCCGAGCGGCCGAAGCCCCCGAACGGCGAGGCCACGTTGATGGTCTTGTAGCCGTTCACCCAGACGGTGCCGGCCCGAAGCGCCGCCGCGACCCGGTGGCCGCGCCCGCCGTCGCCGGTCCAGACCGCGCCGGCGAGGCCGTAGGGCGTGCCGTTGGCCAGCGCGATCGCCTCGTCCTCGCCGTCGAACGGCAGGACCGCCAGGACCGGGCCGAACACCTCCTCCCGGGCGATCGCCGCGTCCGGCGCGACGCCGTCCACGATGGTCGGGCCGTAGTAGAAACCGCCCGTGTCGCGTAAAGCGGCGGGGCAGGCCCCGCCGGTCGCGATCGTGGCGCCCGCCCCCGCGGCGGCCTCGACCATGTCGGCGATCTTGTCCCGCTGGCGCCGGTTGTTGATCGGGCCGATCTGCGTCTCCGGGTCGGTCGGCGCGCCCACGGGGATGCGCGCGGCGGCGCGGGACAGGCGCTCGACGAAGGACGCGTGGATCGGGCGGTGCACGAGGAGCCGGGAGCCCGCCACGCAGCTCTGGCCGGCGCCGCCGAAGATCGCGGCCTGCGCGCCGATCAGCGCCCGGTCGAGGTCGGCGTCGGCGAACACGATGTTGGCCGACTTGCCGCCGAGCTCCAGCACGCTCGGCACGATGGCGCGGGCCGCCGCGGCGGCGATCTGCGCGCCCGCCTCGGCCGAGCCGACGAACACGACGAGCCGCGTCTCGGGATGGGCGACCGCGGCGGCGCCGGTGGTCGGGCCGGCGCCGGCCAGCACCGAGACGAGGCCGCGCGGGATCCCCTCGGCGCGGTCGCAGAGCAGGCCCAGCGCCAGCGAGGTCAGGGGCGTCAGCTCGGAGGGTTTCAGCACCACGGCGTTGCCGGCGCAGATCGCCGGCGCGATCTGCCAGCCCGCGGTGAAGATCGGCGCGTTCCAGGGGGTGATCTGCACCACGGTGCCGAAGGGCTCGTGGCGGGTGTAATTCAGGTGCGAGGTCGGGACCGGGATGACGTCGCCGTGCAGCTTGTCGCACCAGCCGGCGTAGTACTCGAACATCTCGGCGACCTTGGCGACCTCGCCGCGGGTGTCGCGGATCGGCTTGCCGGCCGAGAGGGTCTCCAGCTCGGCGAGCGCGCCGGCGTGCTGCCGGACCAGCGCGGCGACCGCCCAGAGCGCGCGGCCGCGGGCGGCGGCGCTCATCCCCCACCACGCGCGCTGGGCGTCGCTTGCCGCCGCCATGGCGGCCTCGACGACCGACGGGCCGGCATCGGCGAAGGTCGCGAGCACGCCGCCGTCGGCGGGGTTGGTGAGATCGAGGGCGGCGCCGGTCCCGGCGAAGATCTCGCCGGCCACGACGCTGCCGATGCGGCCGCCCGGCAGCAGGTCGGCCAGGAGGGCGGCGACCCGGTCGGCGGCGGGCGAGTGCGGCGTGCCGGACATCAGTGGGCTCCCTTGGGATCGCGGTAATCGGCCATGCGGGTGAAGTCGGCCGTGTCGGGGATGGCGGGTTGCGTCGCCTGCCAGATCCGCTTCACCTCGGCGGAGAGCGGCAGGTCGATCCCGCATTCGGCGGCGAGTTCGAGGGCGAGGCGCACGTCCTTGCGCATCAGGCCGGCCGAGAAGCCGCTGTCGAAGGTGCCGGACTGGACCCAGCGCGGGACCATGACCTCGCTGATCGCGCTGCGGCCGGTCGCGGTGTTGACGACCTTGACGGCCTCCTCGGCCGAGAGGCCCGCCGCCTCGGAGAGGCGCAGGGCCTCGCCGGTGGTCACGAGATGGGCCGCCACCAGCAGGTTGTTGACGAGCTTGACGATGTTGCCGGCGCCCGACGGCCCGACATGCGGCGCGCGGGCCGACATCGCCTCCAGGACCGGCCGGGCCAGCTCGTAATCCGCCTCGGCGCCGCCGATCATCATGGTCAGGGTGCCCTCGGCGGCGCCGGACGGGCCGCCGCTCACCGGGGCGTCGAGGAGCGCGTGACCGGCCACGGCGAGGCGCTCGGCGAGGCGCCGGGTCGTGCCGGGATCCGAGGTCGATGTGTCGATCACCACCACCTTCCGGTCGGTCCGGGACAGGAGCCCGCCCTCCGCGGTGACCACCGCCTCCACGTCCCGCGCCAGCGGCAGCGAGAACACCAGGGCGTCGGCCCGGCCGAGCACGTCGTTGAGGGCGTCGAGGACGGTGACGCCGGCCGCCTCGGCGGCGGGGCGCCGGGCCGGACTGAGGTCGTAGCCCAGGACCGCGAAGCCCTTGCGGGCCAGGGTCGCGGCCATGCCCAGACCCATGTTGCCGAGCCCGACGACGCCTACCGTTGCGATGGTCATGCCGATCCGTCCTCACGAAGCGGCACGATAGTTCCGGCAAACGAGCGTTGCGACAACAACCGATTTCTGCACGAAGCGTGCGGAAAATCCGCACGCTCGCGTCACGCCGGCGGCAGCCGGAACGCCACCATGTGGTCGGCCAGCCAGCCGAGCAGCCGCGCCGCGCCCTCCGGCAGGCGCCGCCCCGCGCGGATGACGAGGTGGGCGCTCGCCTCCGACAGGATGGCGTCGCGCAGCGGCAAAGCCGCGAGGAGGCCGTCGCGCAGCTCGGCCGCGACCACGAAGCGGGGCAGGAACGCGACGCCCATGGCGGCCATCACGAAGCGGCGGTGCAGCTCGAAGGACGCCGTCTCCAGCCGCGGCACCAGCCGGAATCCGCCGTCGGCCTCGACGCGGCCGATCAGCTGCCGGACCCCGTGGTCGGGGGGCAGGAGGGCGGCGGGTTCGGTGGCGAAGCTGCGCAGCGGGACCGGCGCCGCCCCGTCGGCGAGGGGATGCCCCATCGGCAGGACGGCGAGGAGCGGCTGCCGGGCGGAGACGATCCCACGGACATCCGGGTGCGCGGGCGGGTTGTAGACGAGGCCGATATCCGCGTCCCCCCGGGCGATCGCCGCGAGGATCCCGTCGGTCGTGCCGATCTCGACCTGATAGGCGATGCCCGGATGGTCCTGGGCGAAGCCGGCCAGGGCGTTGTCGAGGAGGTCGATCAGGAAGCCGGCGCCGCAGCGTAGGCTGACCGTCCCCCGCTGCACCCCGCGCAGGCGCTTCAGCTGGTCCTCCAGCAGGGCCGCCTCGTCGGCCTGCCGCTGCGCGTGCTCGGCGACGAGGCGGCCGGCCTCGGTGGGGACCACGCCCCGGGGCAGGCGCTCGAGCAGGGTCTCGCCGACCTGCGCCTCCAGCTCGATGATCTGCCGGCTCACCGCCGAGGCGGCGACGTTCAGGACATCGGCGGCCGCCCGGACCGAGCCCGCGCGCACGACGGCCAGCAGGTAGCGCAGCGCGCGGTCGTTCACGGCGGCGGGTCCCCGGCGGCCGCGCCGCGCCGGTCGACTGCGACGGCGCCCCGCGCCACGACCAGCACGGGCTCCTGGCGCTCCACGATCACCTGCGGCACGCCGCCGGCCGCGAAGGCGATCAGGTCGGCCCGCGCGCCGGGCGCCATCGCGCCCGGACCGAGGCCCAGCACCCGCGCCGGGACGGCGGTGATCGGCGCCAGCAACGCCGCGAGGTCCGCGTCGGTGCGCAGGTCGAACCGGTAGGCGGCGAGCTGGGCGCGGGCGACCATGCCGGTGACCGTGGCGGGGTTCCAGCAGTCGCGGACGTTGTCGGTGCCGAGGCAGACCGGGACGCCGAGTTCGCGCAGCCGCGGGATCGGCGGGCATCGGGCCCCGCCCGGCACGCTGCTGAGGATCGCGACGCCGGCCCGGTTCAGGGCCTCGGCGATCCGGCCGAGTTCCAGGTCGTCGGCCTCCGCGAGGGCGAAGGCGTGGCTGATCGTGACCTGCCCGCCGAGCCCGGCCGCCGCTGTCCGGGCCGCGATCGCCGCGATCGTGGCGAGTCCGGCCGCGCCGCCCTCGTGGAGATGGATGTCGATGCCCCGCCCGTGCCGCTCGGCCAGGGCGAAGACGATGTCGAGGTGACCGTCGCGGTCTCCGTCGATGCCGACGGGATCGAGGCCGCCGACGAGGTCCGCGCCCATCCGCAGGGCCGCGTCCAGGTCGTCGGCGACCGGCGGGCAGCCCAGGATCCCGCTCTGCGGGAAGGCGACGATCTGGATCTGCAGGCGGTCGGCCCAGCGCGCCCGCAGGTCGAGGATCTGGCCGAGGTGGTCGAGCCGCGTGACGTCGTCGACGTCGACATGGGTCCGCAGGCTCGTCGTGCCGCCGCGGAGCATGCGTTCGAGCAGCGCCTCGGCACCCTGCTCGGCGAGCGGGATCCGCGTGGCGCGGCGGAACGCCTTCTCGTCGTCGATGATCGCGCGGACGGACCCCGCCGCCGCGTGCGGGCGCCACGGCAGGCCGAGCAGGCACTTGTCGAGGTGGACGTGCCCGTCCGACAGGCCCGGCAGCACCAGGGCGCCGCCGAGATCGATCGTGCGGCCGGCGGGCGGGAGCGGCGCGGCGGGATCCCGCAGCGCCGACACGCGGTCGCCCCGGATGTCGATCGTCGCCCGGCTTCCCTCGGCGAGCGCGGCGTCGTGGAGGCGCAGGTCGCAAGGGGCGTCCCAGCGCGGTTCGGTGCTCGGCGTCATGGCGGGGCTTCCTTCAGAGCGGCCGGCCGGCGGCCACGACGGTCCGGATCGCGAAGCTCGATTGCAGCCGGGCGACCCCCGGCAGCCGCGACAGGACATCCTTGTGCAGCCGCTCGTAGTCGGCCGCGTCGATCACCTTGAGCTTCACGAGGTAATCGGCCGTCCCGGTCATCAGATAGCAGTCCTGCACCTCGGGACAGCGCCGGACGGCCGCCTCGAACCGGTTGAGATAGTCCTCGGTCTGGCGGTCCAGGGTGAACTGCGTGAGGACCACGAGGCCCGGCCCGTCGACCGCGCCGCCGATCAGCGCGGTGTAGCCCCGGATGATTCCGGATTCCTCCAGCAGCCGCACGCGGCGATGGCAGGCGGACGCCGACAGGCCGACCGCCGCGGCGAGATCCGCGTTGCTGATCCGGCCGTCGCCGCGCAGGGCCTGGATGATGCGGCGGTCGATCGCGTCCACGCGCGCCTCGCAGGATCTTCGAACTGGCCGCAGATATTTCCACGGCCAAGCTCGAAACTCAAATCTCTTCGACAGGATGCACGCTCGTTCGACGATCCTTCGTGTAGCCTTTTGGCACTGCATCCGAGCGCCGTTCCGAGGGCCGCCATGAGCATGATCGACCGCGAGCTCCGGCCCGATGCGGGCCCGGCCGGGACGGCCTCCGCCCTCCTCACGATCGATCTCGCGGCCATCGCGGAGAATTACCGCCTGCTCGCCGCGCGAGCCGGGACGGCCGCCTGCGCGGCCGTCGTCAAGGCGGACGCCTACGGCCTCGGCGCCGACCGGGTCGCGCCGGTCCTGGCCGCCGCGGGCTGCCGGCACTTCTTCGTCGCCCAGGTCGGCGAGGGCGTCGCCCTCCGATCCATCGTCGGGCCCGGGGCGGCGATCGCCGTGCTCAACGGCGCCGCCCCGGGCAGCGAGGCGACCTGCGCGGACCACGACCTCGTGCCCGTCCTCAACGACCTGTCCCAGCTCGGCGGCTGGCAGGGCCTGGCCCGGCGGCGCGCGCGGCGCCTGCCGGCGATCCTCCAGATCGACACCGGCATGGCCCGCTTCGGCTTCGCGCCGGAGGAGGTCGGCGCGCTGCTCGACGACCCGGACGCGCTTGAGGGCCTCGACCTGCGGCTGGTGATGAGCCACCTCGCCTGCGCGGGCGAGCCCGACAGCCCGGTCAACGCGGCGCAGCGCGCCGTCTTCCGGGCGGTCCGGCGGCGCCTGCCGACGGTGCCGGCGAGCCTCGCGGCCTCGTCGGGGATCTTCCTCGGTCGGGACTTCCACTTCGACCTCGTGCGCCCCGGCGCCGCCCTCTACGGGATCGCCCCGCAGGAGGGTGCGGAGAACCCGATGCGGCCGGTGATCGGGCTGCGGGCCCGAGTGATGCAGACGCGCGGCGTCCCGGCGGGGACGCCGGTCGGCTACGGGCACGCGGCCCGAGTCGACAGGGACAGCCGCCTTGCCACGGTCGCGATCGGCTACGCGGACGGGTTCTTCCGCAGCACGGCGGGCGGCGCGGCGTGGTTCGGCGGCGCCCGGCTGCCCGTGGTCGGGCGCGTCTCGATGGACAGCCTCGTCCTCGACGTCACCGACGTGGCGCCCGGCACCCTCGGGCCGGGGGCGCTCGTCGACATCGTCGGGCCGGAGCGCGACGTCGACGCCGTCGCCGCGGCGGCCGGCACGATCGGCTACGAGGTCCTGACCAGCCTCGGCCACCGCTTCCACCGCATCTATCTCGGAGCCTGAGGCCCGCCATGCACGTCCTCATCCTCGGCGGCGGCGTCGTCGGCGTCACCTCGGCCTACTATCTCGCCCGGGCCGGCCATCAGGTCACCGTGCTGGAGCGCCAGCCGGGCTCCGGCCTGGAGACCAGCTTCGCCAATGCCGGGCAGGTCTCGCCGGGCTACTCGGCCCCCTGGGCGGCGCCCGGGATCCCCGTGAAGGCGCTCAAGTGGCTGATGATGCGGCACCGCCCCCTGGTGCTGTGGCCGCGGCTCGAGCCCCGCCTCTACGCATGGCTCACGCGCATGCTCGCGAACTGCACCGAGGAGGCCTACCAGCGGAACAAGGGCCGCATGGTCCGGCTCGCCGAGTACAGCCGCGACGCGCTGCGCGACCTGCGCACCGAGACCGGCATCGCCTACGATCACCGGGAGAAGGGCACGCTCCAGCTCTTCCGGACGCAGAAGCAGCTCGACCATGTCGGCGACGACACCCGCGTCCTCGACGCCTACGGCGTGCCCTACACGGTGCTGGACCCGGCCGGCTGCGTCAGTGCCGAGCCGGCGCTCGCCGCCGTGCGCGACGTCTTCGTCGGCGGCCTGCGGCTGCCGGGCGACGAGACCGGCGACGCGCACCTGTTCACGCAGCGCCTCGCCGCGATCTGCGAGGGCCTCGGCGTCACCTTCCGCTACCGCACGGCGATCGCGCACCTGCACCACGCCGGGGACCGGGTGACGGCGGTCGAGACCGCCGACGGCGACCTCCTGCGGGCGGATGCCTACGTGGCGGCGCTGGGCAGCTACACGCCGGCCCTGCTGCGCCCCCTCGGGATCGCCCTGCCGGTCTACCCGGTGAAGGGCTACTCGCTCACGCTCCCCATCACCGATCCGGCGGCCGCGCCGGTCTCGACGGTGATGGACGAGACCTACAAGGTCGCGATCACCCGGCTCGGCGACCGCATCCGCGTCGGCGGCACCGCCGAGCTCGCCGGCTTCAGCAGCGCCCTGCGCCTGCCGCGCCGCGAGACCCTCGCGCGCTCGGTGCAGGACCTGTTCCCGGCCGGCGGCGACCTCGACCGAGCCGCGTTCTGGACCGGCCTGCGGCCGATGACGCCGGACGGCACGCCGATCGTCGGGGGCACGCGGGTCGGGAACCTGTTCACCAACACCGGACACGGCACGCTGGGCTGGACGATGGCCTGCGGATCGGGCCGCCTGCTCGCCGACCTCGTGTCCGGACGGGCCCCCGAGATCGCGAGCGACGATCTGGCCCTCGACCGCTACGCCGCGTGAGCCGGCCGGCCGGATCGGCCCTGACCGGTCCGACTCCCCGCCGCCCGGTCACTGAACCGCCGTCGCGCTGCGCAGCGCGTGCCGTGGCGCACCAGCACAACTCTGCCCGGTATCGCCCCGAACGCGATCCGACCGTGCGTTGAGAAAGACTCCGGGAATCGTGGCGAGTCGCCGTCACCACCGGGCACAATCATTCATTATTCAACGCGATGCGACCACTGGTTGATTACATGACGTTCATGACGTGCGGATTCGCATGATCGTCGGATAACTTCCGACAGGCCCGGCAACCCTTCGCAGCGTGTCGAGTTGAGGACCTGAACGAACCATCCGGGTGCGCAGATGAGTTTCATCGTCGTACAGGGCCAGGACGATCACGAGCAGGCAGATGCCGTTCTCCGGGGCGTCGCCGACGGGCTGGCCCGCCTGTTCCGCGTGCCCGATCACCCGCCCGGCGTGCAGGAGCTGCTGGATCCGGGACGCAGGAACAGGGTCCCCACCCTGAACAGATCACGCAGCGCAGCGCGCGGCGCGGCGGAAGCAAGAAGCTTCCTCGAGGCCGGTCGGTGAAGACGGGTACCGGCCGGACGCGGCGCGCAGCGGACCAGCCGTCCAGCCGCACGCGAGGGCGCCGGGCGGTCGCCGAGGCGCAGCCCGGGCAACGCGACCAGTCCTGAACCCGGCCCCGGCGCCCGCCCCGGCCTCAGCGCGCCGCGGGCAGGCCGAAGCGCCGGATCTCCAGGTGCATCTGCTCCAGCGGCAGGATCTTGGCGGCCGCACCGCGGTCGATCGCCTCCTTGGGCATCCCGAACACGACGCAGCTCGCCTCGTCCTGGGCGACCGTCTGCGCCCCGGCGCGACGCATCTCCAGCAGGCCGTTGGCGCCGTCGTCGCCCATGCCGGTCAGCAGGATGCCGAGCGCGTTCGCGGCCGCGGCCCGGGCGGCCGACCGGAACAGGACGTCGACCGACGGGCGGTGGCGCGCGACGAGGGGACCGTCCTTCACCGACACCGTGTAGCTGCCGCCCCGGCGCTCGACCATGAGGTGCCGCCCGCCCGGGGCGATCAGGGCACGGCCCCGCACCACGGGATCGCCGTCCTCCGCCTCCTTGACGGCGATCGCGCAGAGGCCGTTCAGCCGCTTGGCGAACGCCGCCGTGAAATGCTCCGGCATGTGCTGCACGATGACGAGACCGGGGGACTCGGCGGGCAGCACCTCGAGCACGTCGCGCAGCGCCTCCGTGCCGCCCGTCGACGCGCCGATGCAGACGATCCGGTCGGTCCCGGCCACGACGCGCCCGGGCACGGGCGGCGGCAGGACGACGTCGGCCGAGAGCTTCGCCTCCACCAGCGGCCGGGACGGCCGGCTCCCGCGCAGCTTGGCCCGGGCGGCGGCCCGGACCGCGTCGCAGACCCGGACCGTGGATTCGAGCAGGAACTGGCGGGTGTCGACGCGCGGTTTCGGCAGCACGTCGACGGCGCCCGCCTCCAGCACCTCGAACAGGATCCGGGACCCGGCCTCGGTCAGGGTCGAGCAGACGATCACCGGGAGCGGCTTCTGCGCCATGATCTTGCGCAGGAAGGTCAGGCCGTCCATGCGCGGCATCTCGAGATCGAGGATGATGACGTCCGGGATCTCCTCCTGGATGCGGCGCGCCGCGATGAACGGATCGGCGGCGGTGCCCAGGATCTCGATGTCGGGCGCCGTCCCCAGGATGCTGCACAGCGTCTGGCGGACGGAGGCCGAGTCGTCGACGATCAGGACGCGGATCGGTCTGGACGCGCTCACCGGCCGGATTCCCGCAGCTTGCCGAAGACGGTCGAGGAGATCTGGTCGAGGCCGGCCACGCCGACGCCCGCCATGGATTCGGAATGGCCGACGATCAGGTAGCCGCCGGGGCGCAGGTGCCCGGCCAGGCGCGCGACCACCGCCTTCTGGGTCGGCTTGTCGAAGTAGATCAGCACGTTGCGGCAGAAGATGAGGTCGACGTCCCGGTCGATCGGGTAGGTCTCGTCCATCAGGTTGAGCCGCTGGAACCGCACCCGGGCGCGCAGCTCCGGCACGATCCGCCCCTCGCGCCGGGCCGGATCGCGCGCGACCATCACGTAGCGGCGGCGCAGGTCCGGCGGCACGGCGTCGAGCATCTCGGCCGGGTAGATCGCCGTCCGGGCACGGTCGAGCACCTCCGAGGAGATGTCGGTCCCAAGGATGGCGTAGCGGAACCGGTCGGCGGCCATGTCGTGCAGGACCATCGCCAGCGTGTAGGCCTCGGCACCGGTCGAGGCCGCCGCGCTCCAGACCTTGAGCAGCGGCCGGTCGCCCCGCGCCGCCAGCCGCGGCACGATCGTCTCGCGCAGCAGGTCGAAATGCGCGGGCTCGCGGAAGAAGTCGGTCTTGTTCGTCGTCACGCAGTCGACGAGGTGCGGGAACTCGTCCGCGAGGTGGCCGGCCTCGAACAGGTGGCGGCCGTAGGCCTCCAGGGTCGGGAGATCGAGGGCGCGCATGCGCTTGCGCAGCCGCCCCTCGACCATGGTGCGCTTGGCCGGCGGGAGCTGGATGCCGGCATGCTGCTGGACGAGGTCGGCGACCGAGCGGAAGTGCCGGTCGCTCAGGTGACCCGGATCGGCCTCCATGGTGGCGGATCCTTCAGGCGGCCTGCGGGGTCGCGACCAGGGCCGGGCCGTCGCCGTCCATGAGCGCGACGAGGTCGAACACCACCACGAAGGCCTCGCCCCGGCGGCCGATCCCCGCGATGTAGCGGGCGTTCCAGCGCCCGCCGACCTCGGGCGCCGCCTCCATCTCGGCCCGGTCGAGCTCGGTCACCTCGATCACCCGGTCGGCCACGAACCCGACCCGCAGCGGCCGGCCGGGCATCGGCACGTTGAGCAGGATGATCCGGGTGGCCGGCGTGCGCGCCACCGGCGGCAGTCCGAGCTTGGTCCGCAGGTCCACCACCGGGTAGCTCTGCCCGCGCACGTCGATCATGCCGAGCAGGAAGGCCGGCGCCTGCGGAAGCGCGGCCGGGACCCGGTAGTCGAGGATCTCGTGGACGTGCTCGACGTCGATCCCGAAGGTCTCGGCCCCGAGGCCGAGGGTCAGGTACTGCCACACACTGGACATGCAGGATCTCCGGCTGGAGCGCGGCGCGCGACGGCGGCTCGCGACGGCGGCTGACGACGGCGGCTGACGACGGCGGCGGGATCCGCGCGGGCACGGGCACCGCGCGGATCCGGGCCTCGGGCGAGGTGTCAGGCGACCCGGGTGAAGGCGGCGTCCTGCGCGTCGCCCTCGCCCATGTCGAGGGCGAAGCCGCCGCCCCCGGCCGGGCCGCGCGCGCCCGCCCGCTTCGGGCTCGGGGAGCGGATCGCCGCCGAGGGCGTGCCCATCCGCGCCGCGGTCGCGCGCAGCCGCGTCACCGCCTGGTCGACACCGGCCACCGGCGCGGCCGCCTCGGTGATCCGGAAGTAGGCGATCGTCGCCTGCAGCTTCTCGGCCTGGGTGGCCAGCTCCTCGGAGGTGGCCGAGACCTGCTCGGAGGCGCTGGCGTTCTGCTGGGTCACCTTGTCGAGCTGCTGGATCGCCTGGTTGATCTGGCCCGAGCCGACATCCTGCTCGCGGCAGGCGGCGGTGATCTCCTCGACCAGGCTGGCGGTCTTCTTGATGTCGGGCACGAGCTTGCCGAGCATGTCGCCGGCCTGCTGGGCGGCCTTGACGGTGTCGGACGAGAGCGTGCCGATCTCGGCCGCGGCCGCCTGGCTGCGCTCGGCGAGCTTGCGCACCTCGCTGGCGACCACCGCGAACCCGCGACCGTGCTCACCGGCCCGGGCCGCCTCCACGGCGGCGTTGAGCGCCAGCAGGTCGGTCTGGCGGGCGATCTCCTGCACGATGGTGATCTTCTGGGCGATGGTCTGCATGGCCTCGACGGCGCGGCCGACGGCGATGCCGCTCGCCTCGGCGTCCTGGGCCGATTGCCGGGCGATCGTCTCGGTCTGGCTGGCGTTCTCGGCGTTCTGCTTCACGTTGGCGGCCATCTCCTCCATGGAGGCCGAGGCTTCCTCGGTCGACGAGGCCTGCTCGGTCGAACCCTGCGACAGCTGCTCGGCCGAGGCCGAGAGCTCCTGGGACCCCGCCGAGACGTTGCCGGCCGCCGCGGTCGCCTCGGCCACGACGGTGCGCAGCTTCGACAGCATGGTCTGCAGGGCGAGGCCCATCGTGTCCTTGTCGGAGAGCGGCCGGGCCTCCACGGTGAGGTCGCCCTGGGCGATCGCGTTGGCGAGCGCCGCGGTCGCGTTCAGGTTCTCGGTCATGCGGCCCATGGCGTCGACGAGGTCGCCGAGCTCGTCGTTGGTCGTGACCGTCGCGGTCTGGCTCAGGTCGCCCATCGACACCGCGTCGGCCAGCGAGACGGCACGGCCGAGGCCGCGGGAGATCGACAGCGCGAGCCAGGTCGCGATGCCGAGGCCCATGAGGAGCGCGGCCGCCGCCACGCTCAGCAGGATCGTCTGACCCTGGGCGGATTCCGCGTTGGCCTGGGCCGCGGCGTCGTCCATGAACCGCTTCTGCCGATCCGCCAGCGCCTCGAACGCGTTGATCGCCGTCGTGCTCACCGTCGCGTACTCGCCCGAGGCGACTTCTGCCGCCTTCACCGAGCTGCCGATCTCGACGAGGGCGAGCGCCCGCTGGAAGGAGGACGCCCAGGTCCCGAACCGCTCGCGGACGGCCGTCACGGCGATTCCCGCCGCCTGGGACGCCGCCGCGAGCTCGTCCACCGACCGGTTGATCTCCTCGCGCGACTGCTTGGCGAGGGCCACGCGCTGCTGGAGCGCCTCGACGCTCGTGGTCCCGGTGGCCGAGGTCAGCTGCCCCCAGGCCCGCTCGACCCGGCTCTTGAACACCGCGGCGACCCGGGCGAGCCGCTCTCCGGCGGGGCTCTGGGCGTCGGTCGCCGTGTTGATCAGGGCGTCGAGGTCCGTGCGCAGGGCGGCCAGCGCCGGGCGACCCGCCGCATTGATCTCGGCCCAGGTCTTCCCGTTGGAATTGTCGCGGGTCAGCTCCAGAGCCCGGTTCCCCAGCGCGTTCTGCTTCTCGTACTTGGCCGACAGGTCCTCGTAGAGCCTCCTGCCCTCGTCGGTCATGAGCAGAGTCTTCACCTTGGCCAGGGACGCCATGGCGTCACCGTGGTTGGTCGCCGAGCGCTTGGCGAACTCCGTCATCTGCGTCTCGTCCGGGCTGATCAGGGCTCCGCGGACGTTGAACGCGCTGCGGATGGCGTGCGCCTTGCCCTCGAGGACCTGCTTCTGGATCTCGGCGCGGCTCAGGACGTACTTCATCGTCGCGTCGGCGGCCGTGAGCCTCTGGTAGCCGACCCCGCTGGCCGTCCCCAGGAGAACGAGGATCGCGCCGAAGCCGACCCCGAGCTTGGCCTTGATCGAGAAACGCATCGCCCTTTACCCCTACGCAAACACGAGATTCTGACAGGACTTCGGAAAGACTTCAGTCGAGGATCTGCTCGAGCTCGGGGACGATGATGAATTCGTCCCCCGCCTTGACGATCGAGCGGATGTACTCCGGGCGCCAGGTCGTGCCGACGGGCGGCACCGCCTCGCACTGCGCCGGATCGACCTCCGTGACCGCGAACACCTTGTCGGCCACCAGCGCGACGACCACGGGGTCGCCCGCCACCGCCACCTCCAGGACGAGGAAGCGCGTGTCCGGGCTCGCCGACGCCGCCGGCATCCCGAACCGCTCGCGGATGTCGGCCAGAGGCACGACGTTGCCGCGCACGTTCACGATCCGATCGATATGCGGGCGCGCCCCCGCCACCCGCGTCGCCGGGATCGGATCGATGATCTCGCGCACCATCCCGGCCTCCAGCGCGAAGCTCTCCGAACCGATCCGGAACATCACCACCTGCTGGCCGCCCTGCCGACCGTCCCGCTGGCCGCCGTCGGCGGCCGCCTGCGGGCCGGGCTCGACGACTCCGCGCGCCACGCCGCCGCTCATCACGCCACCTCCTGGTACTCGCGCACGCCCTCGGCGCGCCCGCCGCTCACGAGGCGGCCGACATCGATGATCAGCGCGGCCGTGCCGTCACCCAGGATCGTCGCCCCGGAGAAGGTCGCCACGTCCGCGTGCAGCTTCGACAGCGACTTGATCACGGTCTGGTGGTTGCCGATGATCTGGTCCGCCACCAGGCCGACCCGCGCCTCACCGGCGGCCACCACGATCACCTTCTGGTGCAGGTCCGGCTCGCCCGCGGCCCCGAACAGGCTGCGCAGCCGCAGGAACGGCACCAGCGCGCCGCGGATGTTGAGGAAGTCCCGCCCGCGGCCGCCGCGCTCGCTGGCGGGCAGCTCGACGCATTCCTCCACCGCGGCCAGGGGGATGACGTAGCGTCCCTCCCCCACCCGGATCAGCAGCCCCTCGATGATCGCCAGCGTCAGCGGCAGGCGCAGCGCCACGCAGGTGCCGCCGCCCGGCTCGGTCGCGATGTCGATCGTGCCGCGCAGGCTCTCGATCGTCTTCTTGACGACGTCCATGCCGACCCCGCGCCCCGACAGGGCCGAGATCTCCTGCGCGGTCGAGAAGCCCGGCGCGAACAGGAACTGGTAGATCTGCTGGTCGGTGAGCACCGCGCCCGGCGCGCACAGGCCCTTCTCCTCGGCCTTGGCGCGGATGCGGGCCGCGTCGAGCCCGGCGCCGTCGTCGCGCACGCTCACCAGCACCTGCGCGCCGACATGCTCGGCGGTGAGCGTGATCCGCCCGGTGGCGGCCTTGCCGCCGGCCGCGCGGCGCTCGGGCGCCTCGATGCCGTGGTCGATCGCGTTGCGGATCAGGTGGACGAGCGGGTCGGCCAGGCGCTCGATCACGGTCTTGTCGAGCTCGGTCTCCTCGCCGGCGGTGACGAACTCGACCGGCTTGCCGAGATCGCGCGAGAGGTCGTGGACGAGGCGGCGGAAGCGGCCGAACAGGGCGCCGATGGCGACCATGCGGATGCTCATCGTGGTGTCGCGCAGCCGCGCGGACAGGCGCTCGATCTCCTCGGCGATGGCCTTGAGGCCGGGATCGGCATGCAGGCCGGCGAGCTGGCTGAGCCGCGCCTGGGCGATGACCAGCTCGCCGACCCGGTCCATCAGCTCGTCGAGCCGCTCGGCCTCGACCCGGACACTGCTGGCCGGCCGCTCCTCGGCCCGCCGGGCCGGGACGCGCTCGGCGGCCCGGGCCGCGGGCTCGACCGCCCCCGGCCCGGCCGGTCCGGTCTCGCCGGACCCGCGGGCGGCGAGATCGGCAGCCGGAACCGCGCCGGACGGCAGCCCCGACGACGGCCTCGACGGCGGCGGTGCGGCCTCGGCCGGCTCGGGCGCGGCGCCCGGTGGCGCGGCCGAGACCGGGACGAGCGTCAGGGTCATCTCGTCCCGGACGAACAGGAAGACGTCCTCGATCGCCTCGCGGGGCACGGCCGCGCGCAGCGTGACGTCCCAGCCGATGGCGAGGCTCTCTGGGTCGAGGGCCGGCAGCTCGGGCAGCGCGTCGAGGCGCGGCACGATCGTGCAGGCGCCGAGGTCGCGCAGCTCGTCGAGGAGCGCCAGGGGATTGGTCCCGTTGCGGAGGATCTCGGGCGCGAACGCGATGCCGATCTGCCAGCCACCCTCCCCCGCCGCAGCGGGCTCGGCGGCCGGCTCCGGGAGGAGCGCGGACGGGGCGGCCGGGCGGGACGCGGCGCCGAGCAGCTGCTCGAGTTCGGCCAGGATGGCCTCGCCGATGATCGGGGCGCTCGCCTCGGGCTCCTCGATGAGGCCGCGGATGTAGTCCTTGGCCGAGAGGGAGACGTTGACGAGGTCGCGGCCGACCGGGACCTCGCCGCGCCGGACGCGGTCGAAGGCGGTCTCGAAATCGTGGGTGAAGGCGGCGACCTGCTCGAAGCCGAACATGGCGCCAGAGCCCTTGATGGTGTGCAGGGCCCGGAAGGCCGTGTCGATCAGGGCCCGGTCCTCGGGCCGGTCGCCGAGGTCGAGCAGCGTCGTCTCCAGGCGGGCGAGCAGCTCGGCGGCCTCGGCGCGGAAGATCTCCGCGGGATCGAGAGCAGTCATGGGACGAACGGACCCCCGGACACAGAACGCAGATACAGAACCAACCGCCCGATCCTGAGCGCGAACGGACGCGCCGATACCGGAGACCGGCCGCGTCTTTCGCGATCAAGCAGTCGAACAGACTGTCCCGGCGCGCGGCGACCGCGCGGTGACGGGACACGACGCGAAGCCGCCGCCTGACTTCGTGGGTTGTATATAATCGGACCAGAAATTTTCGGTTAACGAACAGATTTGAATCCTGAACAGGAAGTATATCCACATCGGTTTCGAAGAATTTGATTGTCGGATACTGCGATCGTGTGAGACGCGGATCACAGGATCTCGGGCGCGCGGTGCGGCACGGCTCCGGCCATCACGGCGCGTCGACGAACGTCGATGGACTCAGTCGGACGTGGACGGACGCGGACGGGCGTGGACGAACATCGACGTCCACCGGCGCGCAGCCGCGCGGATGCGGGCCGCGGCAGGTCCCTGCGGGCGGCGCGCGGATCGCGACGGGACTGGAGCCGGGAACGGGGCCGGTCGCGGCCGGTCCGGCGCGGGAAGGCCCGGCCGCGGCGCGACCGCCGACCGGGCCCGAACGGGCTGCCCTCGGCGCGCGCCGGCGCGGCGGGCGCGCTCAGAACAGGTCGATGCCGTCCAGATCGTCGGCGGCGGCGTCGGCCGGCGTCTCGGAGGCCGGAGCCCCCCCGAGCAGGCGCTCGGTCAGGCGCGCGCGAACCTCCCCCAGGGTGCAGCCGGCGATCGCCGCCGCGATCCAGGCCGGATCGGCCGCGGCATCCGGCGCCGCGACGCGGTCCGCGCTGTGGTCGGCGAGCCGCCCGAGTTCCGCGCCGGCCGAGCGCAGCAGGCCCTCGACGTTCTGGATGCGCTGCTTGGCCCGGTCCTGGAACTGCATCGCCACGATCGCCGCCGACACGTCCTGCGTGATGGCCTGCGTGGTCTCGGCGGTCTGCTGCAGGATGCCCGCGACCTGCGCGTTCTGCTCGACCAGCGCCCGCATCACCATGCGGACGCGCGTCTCGGCGGTCCGGCTCTCCTCGGACATGTCGATCGCCGCGATGTCGCCCAGCAGGGCATGGCTGCCGCGCAGGCCGGCCGCCATGGTGCCGATCTGCTGCTTGATCACGTCCGACAGGGCGTTGATCGTCGTGGCGAGGCCGCGCACCTCGTCGGCGACCACCGCGAAGGCCGCGCCGCTGGCGCCGGCCCGGGCCGCCTCGATCTTGGCGTTCAGGGCGAGCAGGTTGGTCTGACGGTTGATCCGCTCGATCTGCGCGACGCTCCCCTCGACCGACGACAGGCCCTCGAGCACCCCGGCCAGACCCTGCGCGAGGGTCGACCCGCGGGACGACATCAGGGTGATCCGCTCGATCAGGGCGGTGAGCGTCTCGCCGAGGCCGGCGGCGACGTCGCCGAGCTGCAGGGTCCGGTCGTCGATCCGGACGGTCTGGACCGAGGCGACGAGCCCCCGGACGATCTCCGACTGCTCGCAGGTCGTGGCGGCGATGCTCTGGAAGCGGTTGGACAGGCCGTGGACGTTGGCCTCCACGTCGGTGGAGACGATCCCGAGTTCGGCGACGAGGGCGTCGAGCAGCGTCCGCTGCTGCGCCGAGAGGCCGAGCCAGGCCTGGAGCAGGTCGGCCGCCTGCGCGGCGGGCGCCGGCTCGGCCACGATCGCGGCGGGTAGCGGCGCGGGCTCGCTGGACGACGCGGCCGCCTCCGGGAGCGGCGCGGCCGGGATCGCCGCGCCCGATCCGCGCCGGTCATCGAGCCCCACCTCGGACCCCACCTCGGGCCGCATCCCGGGCCGGCGGAACCGGTCCGGGACCTGCCTGAGGATGTCGTGGGCGACTTGGAAGGCCATCGGCGGGCGGGTCTCTCGGCGTCGTCCGACGCGCGCGGGTCATGCAACAATCCCACGGTCGGCACCCGACCGAGGCTAAGGAACGCCGTTGAAGAAAGCGTTATCGCCCGGCCGATGGCCGCAACGGCCGGCACAGATCACAGTATTAGCCAATCAACACTGTCCGAGGCCGGGCAGACCTCCGTCCTGTGCTGCGTCTGCGGCCGCGTCGGCCGTCCGCGATTGGCCGAACCTTCAGGAAGAATTTACCCGCCGCGGTGTTGACTCGGGCGCGGCGGCGCGTCGCCCCGCACATCCGTCTTCGAGGTCACGAACCCGCATGTCCGAGGCTCCAGTCCTCACGCTCGGTCCCGACTGCACCATCCGGACCGTCCGGGCGCTGCAGGACACGCTGGCGGCGGCGCTCGCCGGCGGGGCGCGCCTCACCCTCGACTGCGCGGCGGTCGAGCGCGCGGACGTCACCTTCGTCCAGGTCGTGCTCGCGGCCGACCGGACGGCGCGGGGTCGGGCCGCCGGGATCGCGCTGGTCAACGTCCCCCCGGCGGTCGAGAGCGCGTTCCGGCGCGCCGCGATCGAACACCCCAGCGCGCCGCTCCTCTAGGCGCGCGTCAGGCACAAGAACGGAATCCGTGTCATGGCCACTGTCCTCGCCGTCGACGATTCGCCCAGCATCCGGCAGATGATCAAGGTGGTGCTCGGCCCGGCCGGCCACACGGTGATCGAGGCCGGCGACGGCGCCGAAGGCCTCGCGAAGGCCAGGAGCGAGAGCGTCAACCTCGTCATCACCGATCTCAACATGCCGGTGATGAACGGGCTGGAGATGATCAAGCAGCTGCGGACGCTGCCGAGTTGCACCGGCGTGCCGATCCTCTTCCTGAGCACGGAATCCGACGAGGCGATCAAGCAGCAGGCGAAGGCGGCCGGGGCGACCGGCTGGATCACCAAGCCGTTCAAGCCCGAGCAGCTGCTCGCCGTCGTGGGCAAGCTCGTCCGCGCCTGAGGCCGCGCCTGAGGCCGCGCCTGAGGCCGCCTTCGTCGGGCCCGACACCGGGCCCGTCATGTCCCCGACCGCGCCGATCCGGCGGGCTCATTTCAGGTGATAGGCCACCCCGGCGATCAGCGCCTTCTCCTCGGTGTTGAGCGTGCGCCGCGGGTCGCCCCCGAACTTGTTGTGCCAGTACTGGAACCCGGCGAAGACCTCGACCCGGTTGGGCGTGCCGGCGACGAGCTGCCCGACATCGAGCACGAGGTTGGTCTGGGAGACGAATTCCAGCTGGGTGTCGTTCTCGTTGAATCGACCGTAGCGCCCCTTGGGCAGCACGATCGTGTTGAAGCCGGCGAGCGACAGCGGCAGCCCGGTGAACGGCAGCGGGATCGTGTAGGTGATCTCGAATTCCGGCGTCATCTTGAACTCGACGCTGCGGAAGTGCGCGTAGTCGAAGCCCGGCACCGGCCCGTATCCGGCGAAGCCGTTGCGGGAGAACTCCTTGTAGCCCTGGACCTTCAGGTTCACGAACCCGGCCGGCACGTCGAAGGCGAAGCTCAGCCCGAAGGTCCCCGCGCGCTTCTCGGAATCGAAGGTCGTGTCCTTGGTGTTGACGTCGGCCCCGAACGACAGGCCGACATCCTTCACGAAGCCGGGGATGGCCAGGGCCTGCGTGTCGAAGACCTTGTTGAGGCTCAGGACGCCCCGGTAGATCAGGTAGAACTCGGTGGCGCCGACGCCCTCGAACCGGCCAACCTGATTGCCGGCCGGATCCTGGGATCCGGACCGGAGGATGTCGAGGGAGAGCAGGTTGGTGCCGTAGGCCCACGCGTTGGCGTGGAACAGGTTGATGACGGTCTTGGGGACCTCGCGCCCCACGAACTGGCCGTCGGGACGCTGGACCCGGAGGCCGGGCTCCGCCGAGGGTCCCTGGAAGCGGTAGCTCACCACAGTGTCGGAGAAGTTGAAGAAGGACGGCGGCGGCGCCGCCATCACGGTGGCGGCCGCGACGGCAACGGCGGCCTCCTGGCGCCGCGCGCGGGCCGCGGCCGCGACGGGCGTCCCGTCGGCCGCACCCGTCCCCGACGTGGTCGAGGAACTGGCCGCGGCCGTGGCCGGAGCGGGCGCCGGCTCGGCGCGGGCGGGCCCGGCCAGACCGACCCCGCAGGCCAGGATCAGCAGGCCGGCCGCCGGGCGCGGGCTCGCCCGGGACACCGACCGGAGCATCGCGCGCCCTGTCCCCGCGCCCGGCCCCTGCCCGCGACGGCGCCGCGCGGGCCGCGACCGCCCGGGCGCGCCGCCGGTCAAAAC
Organism: Methylobacterium sp. yr668; assembly: GCF_900116245.1. NCBI lineage: Bacteria > Pseudomonadati > Pseudomonadota > Alphaproteobacteria > Hyphomicrobiales > Methylobacteriaceae > Methylobacterium > Methylobacterium sp. yr668. Next base: position 56,214 of record NZ_FOZY01000022.1, read on the forward strand.
AGCTTCCAGAACACGAGGATCATGAGCCCGTAGGCGGCGATCAGCAGCGCGGCGCCCTGCAGGTTGACCCGGGTCCGCCGCGCCGGATCCGGCGTCAGCCACCAGCCCAGCCGCTTGGCCGTCCAGGGCACCATCAGCGAGGTGAGCAGCACGCTGAACACGTTGCCGATGAACAGGGCGACCGGAAAATCCACCTTCAGCATGCCGGCCAGGATCGGCGCGCCGACCAGGACGCCCCACAGGAACACGGTCGGGTAGAGGGTCAGCACGACGATCATGTTCATCTTCCACGCCGCGGGCGCGCCCTCTCCGGGCGGCGCGACGTTGCGGAACCACTGCTCGAAGCCGCTCTGCACCGTCCGCGTGTGGAATTCCGCGGTCATCGGCGCCGCCTCGGCGACCAGGGCCCGCCGCTCGGGCGAGTCCATCCAGGTGCGCAGGTTCGCCTCGCTGTCGAAGCGCAGGATCGCGACGTAGTCCTCCTGCACCCCCGGCACGGCCGGCTCGAACCGGTAGCCCTGCATGCCGGGCGCCCGCGACTGCGCGGCCGCGATCTTCTGCTCCCACCGGAGGTAGGCGGCCTCCATGCCGGGCTTCACGCGGGTGCTGATCACCGCGCTGACCGGCGAGGTCCGGGCCGCGCCGGCGTCGTCCTTGACGATGTGGACGTCGTCGCGGCCGACGAGCATCGGCGTGGCGCCCTGGATGCGGGCCTGCCGCTCGGGGGAGGCCATCCAGGTCTTGGCCTGCTCCAGGCTGTGGAACCGCTGCACGATCACCCAGTCCACCTGCAGCGGCGGGCGCGGCGGGATCAGCTGCTGCTCGATGAAGCCCGGGAAGGCCGCGACGACGGCGCTGGTGTCGACCTGCCAGCGGGCGAAGGCGTCCGCGCTCTCCGGCCGGATGGTCGTCTGCGTCACGATGCTGACGGACGATGTGGCACCGCTCATGAACCGACGCGCTTCCGTTGCACGGCTGCCTGCACTCGCGCGTTGGCTTCGCGCGGCCCCCGGCGCCGCGCCCGGTCACCGCCCGGCGGGTCCGGGGCGGTGCCGAGAGGCGCCATCTCCGGCGACCCGGACGGCCGGTCCGTGGACCGCGGCACCGAGGCGGCGGCGGACCCGCAGGGATCTGCCGCGCCGCGGAACACGAGGATAAACAACCGAAAATTGATCTTGCATCGAGCGCCCGCCACTCCATTGGCAGCACTGCTCTGCATGCCTGTATCAGCGGGCAATCTACGACCGGAGTCAAGACCTCAGCGCGGAGGTCGAATATTTTAATTGTAAATACAGCACATTCTCTACGGCGATCGTCTTTTAAGCGGAAACGCTTGCACGATATTTATCTTCCGCGCGCGCGGCCCGGAATGCCGGACTTTTTCGGCGCCCGCTCCGCCCGAGCCCCGCCGAGCTGGGACGGAGCGACAATGAAAAGACGGGGCGGAGACGATCGTCGCCGGGCGCGGCGGAGGGTGTGGCGCCGGGTCGGGGCGCCCTGCCATGACGGGACGGATTATTTCTTGTCCGTCCGTCTCAGGCGGGGCGCCGCCGTCCCGATCAGGAGCCGCCGCCGTGACCGCGACGCGCCATATGTGCTGCTCGTATCGGGCCGGAGAGCCTGATCGATCATCTCTTCACGGTCGTTTTATTGCATTTCCCTATATTTACAATTCGACTGCCGACGATCGCGGGCCGGCGTTGACGCGGCACTTCCGCCCCTGTCTATTCTGTCGCCAAGCCGCGGGTAGCCGCTCGTTACTGGCTGACGACCATGCGTTCGCAGGAGGCACGGTTTCAGCGGAACGTCCCGATCCGCGCGCGGCCCCGTCGCCGATCCTGCCCGCGCGGCTCGACGGCGGTCGCGCTCCGTGACACCCCGCACCGCTCGGCCGGACCGCGCGGCGACATCGCTCAACCCGAAGCCAATGCCGGTCGGCCGACCCGGAGTTGTTAAGCACGCCGCGCGAAGTCTAGTGCGGTCCGACACAACAATCCGGACCGCCCCTCGATTAAGAAATCTCCGCGGTTCATAGTCCCGACCAACCGACCCGTTTCGCGACGACAGAGGTTCCAATGTCTGACAACCACGAAAAGTTCATGGCCCGGGCGATCGCCCTGTCGGAGAAGACGTCGCTGGTCGAAAGTGCCGGCGGCGTGTTCGGCTGCGTGATCGTCCAGGACGGCGAGATCATCGCCGAGGGCGCCAACCGCGTCGTCGCCGAGAACGACCCGACCTGGCACGGCGAGATCGAGGCGATCCGGAAGGCCTGCAAGGCGCAGGGCAGCTTCAAGCTCCGGAACGCGACGCTCTACACCAGCGCCGAACCCTGCCCGATGTGCATGGCGGCCGCCTACTGGGCCGGCGTCAAGAACGTCTACTACGCGGCGCAGGTCGAGGACGCGCTGGAATACGGCGGCTTCGACGACAGCATGATCTACGCCGAGCTCAAGAAGGATGTCGGCGAGCGCTCCATCCCGACCCAGCAGATCATGCGCGCGGAGGCCGTCGAGGTCTGGAAGAAGTACGCCCAGAAGGCGGACCGCGTCCCCTACTGAGGGCCGGATCGCGAGACCGGCCGTCCTGCTCCGCCCGCTCAGGCCGCGTCGCCCGAGCGGGCCTCCACGCCCGCGCAGTGCCCAGTCATGAATGCTGAGACCTTGAGGACGGCCTGCAAGGGCCCGGTCATCGACGCGGGCGACCCGCAGTTCCGGGAGGCGCTTCACGGGAACCTGTGGAACAGGCTGATCCCCGACCGGGCGCCGCAGATGATCGTCAGGGCCGCCGACGAGGACGACATCGTCGCCACCGTGAAGTTCGCCCGCGCGCACGGCCTCAAGGTCGTCGTCCGCGGCGGAGGCCACAACTGGTGCCAGCCGACCCTGCGCAACGGCGGGATCCTGATCGACCTCGGGAGCCTCGACAGGATCCTGGCGATCGATGTCGCGCAGCGCCGGGCCGTCATCCAGCCGATCGTCAGCAACCGCGACATCCAGAAGGCGCTCAACGCCCACGGACTCGCCTTCCCGACCGGCCACTGCCCCCAGGTCAAGGCGAGCGGCTACTTCCTCGGCGGCGGCATGGCCTGGAACCCCACGGTCTGGGGCTACGGCACCGAGAGCCTCGAGGCGATCGAGCTCGTCACCGCCCAGGGCGAGCGGATCCGGGCCAGCGAGACCGAGAACCCGGACTTCTTCTGGGCCGCGCGCGGCGCCGGCCCGGGCTTCTTCGGGATCGTCACCAAGTATTTCCTCAAGCTCCACGCGCTGCCGAAGGCCATTCACGGGAGCGAGTATTTCTATCGCCTCGAGGATGCGCCGGCCGTCGGCACGTGGCTCGGCGAGGCGGCGCCCACGATCGCGCCGAGCGTCGAGCTGACCCAGTTCCTCGTGAAGGCGCCGCCCGCGCTGGCCGAGGCGGCGGCGGACCGGAACGGCTGGGTCTGCATGGTCACCGCCACCGCCTTCGAGGACACCCCGGAGGCGGCCCGGCGCGCGCTGGCGCCGCTCGATGACGCACCGGTCGCGCCCCTGTCGAGCGCGCGGGTGACGCCCCTCGACTTCGAGCAGCTGTTCGACGCGTCCGGCGCGCTCTTCCCGGAGGGCGTGCGATCCCGGGTCGAGGCCACCTTCTCCAATCACAGCCCCGGCGCGGTGATGGCGGCCATCCTGCCCCTGTGGCAGCGGGCGCCTTCGGCGACCTCGGTGTTCCTGTCGACGATCTTCTGCGGACCCGACGTCCCGGGGCCGCAGCGGAACATGGCCCGCTCCATGACCTCGAAGGTCTATGGCGGCCCCTGGACCATGTGGCACGAGGCGGACGACGATCAGGCCAACGCCGCCTGGCATCGGGCGGTGATCGCCGCGCTGAAGCCGCTCAACATCGGCTACTACATCGGCGAGACCAACACGGTCGAGCAGCCCGAGATCGTCGCCCAGGCGTTCACGCCCGAGAAGTGGCAGAGGCTGTGCGCGCTGCGCGACGAGCACGATCCGGACCGCGTGTTCTTCGACTATTTCGACGGTCTGCGCTGAGCCGCGGCGCGCTCACGTCGGCGTGTCGGTCGCGTCCCAGGGCGTGTCGCGGTCGTTCTGGAATCCGGTCAGCCAGTTCAGCGCGACGTGGCGCTCCGCCACGACGTCGCCGTTGAGCCCCGCTGGGGCTGTCCCCTTCTGCCGCGCCTGCCGGACGACCCAGTGCGCCCGCCACGCGCGGTCCAGCGCCTCCAGGATCTCGCCGGGCGGGCGCAGCCGCGCGGCGTCGGCCGCGCCCGCGTCCCGGGCGAGCGGCGCGACCGCCCGCCAGAGCGCGTCGACGTCGACCGTGGCGTCGCTGTCGGCGATCCGGGCCGCGCGCACGCCGAGCGCCCACAGCAGGGTGTTCGCGGCCTCGTAGCGCCAGGACGCCGCCGCGGCGTCCTTCGGGTCCGCCGCCTCGATCTGGGCGCGCTCGGCCGGCGACAGGGCCGCGAAGCCGGTGGGATTCAGCGTCCTCTGCCCCGGCTCGCGCAGCGTCGTGCCGGCGCCGAAGGCCTGCCCCCAGGCCGCGATGTAGAGCAGGGCCAGAGCCCGCCGGAGCACCTCCGCCGGCGGTCGCAGCGCGAGCTCCGCCTCGCCGAGCGCGGGGGGCATGCCGGCGGGCGGCTTCGGGTCCAGATCCTCCAGGCGCTCCAGGGTCCGGGCGCGGCGCGCGACGGCGTCGGGCGGGTAGGGCAGATGCGCGGCCGGATCCGTCTCGCCCGCGGCCGACAGGAGGAGCGCCATGTCGGGCGCCCGCACGGATCCGTCGGGCAGGAAGAGGACGGCGTTCGCCGCGAGCGCCCAGGCTTCCAAGCGGGGCAGGTCGGACGCGGCGACCGCGAAGCTGACGTGGTTGCGGACGCGCTGCAAGTGGCGCCAGAGATGGTAGCGGAGGGCGGTCATCTGCCCGTCGCCCCGTCCCATGACGTAGCCGATGAACCCGTCGAGATGCGGCTGCAATTCGGGGTCGGACAGGTCCCGCCGGCCGTTCAGCGCGTGGTCGAAGGGGAGCGCGGGCAGGTCGCGCACGGTCGCGTAGGCGTTGACGAGAAGCGGTTCGTCCGGCGCCGCCTCCGCCGGTGCCGCATCGGCGCGTCCGAACAACCGCTTCAGCAGATTCATGGTCTCTCCCTTCCGGTCTTCCCGCGGAGCGGCGCCTCCGAGGCTGGCATCCAAACCGGGCCCGGTCGCGCCGGGCGCGCGAGCGCGGAAGCGCCCAGAGTGGGGCGGGCGCACCGGCCGGGCAAGGCGCGCCGCGCCCGGAGCCCTCGGAGGCCGGACCGCAGCATTCGGTTGACGTGGCCGTTCGGCCGGTTAGAAAACCGGCCGTCGAATCGGTTATCGATCCGGTTGCGCCCAATCTTTGTCGCTCGGAAGCTGTAGCTCGACCGCATCTATAGCCTCCTGGACCGAGACTGTTCGCTGCGCCGGCTCGATACCGGGACGCCGACCCGACCGCAATCCTGCCGCGCCCGCCCTGCCGCGCCGGCGTCTCGCTATCCAGGAGCCGACCATCGCCGAAGCAGCGCCCCCGCGCGACCGCTCGCGACCGCGCGCCCTCGCCGGGCTCCTGGCAGCGACCGTGCTGCTGCCGCTCGCGATCCTGCTGATCGGGCTCTGGCAGGGCCAGCGCGGCCTCGACGACTGGCGGGCCTTCGCGGCCGAGCGCGACCGCCTCGGCGCGGTCGTGGCGGATCTGGAGGCGCGGTCTCCGCGGGACGGGCGCCCCGATTTCAGCCTGCAGTTCCGGCACGACGGCCGCCTCTACGGCGGCCCCTACGCCGCGGTGAAGGCCCGCGAGATCCGCGACCACGCGGGGACCCTCGCCGCCGTGATGGACTGGCGGCGCAGGCTGCCGGCGGTCGCGGTCGCGGGCGGCGGAATCGCGGCGGCGCTCTCCGTGCTCGTTCTGCTCGTCGGCGGCCTGCTCGGGCAGCTGGGACGCGGGTCGCGCGACGCCCTGGTCCGCGGCTTCTCGCTGGTGCGGCGGCTGCTTCCGCCCGCCCTCGCCGCCCAGATCGTGGCGGCGACCGCCGGCCTCGTGGCGGTGGTCCTGTTCGAGGCCGGGCTGCTCGTCGACGGCGGCCTCAGCGGCGGCGGCGTGAAGCTCCTGGCGATCGCGGCCGGCGCGGTCGGCGCCACGATCCTCGCCGCGTGCGGCGCCCTGATCGGCCTGCGCCGGGCCCTCGTCGCCTTCGCGCCCGAGCCGCTGCCGATCCTGGGGCGGCGGATCGCGCCGGCCGAGGCGCCGGGTCTCTGGCGCCTCGTCGAGGCGCTCGCCGACCGGATGGGCGCGCTGAAGCCCGAGGCCCTGGTCGTCGGCCTCACCGAGGGCTTCTTCGTCAGCGCCGGCCCGGCCGTGCTCGAGCCCGGCGGCGCGCGGCTCGACGGCCGGATCCTCTACGTGCCCCTGCCCTATCTCGCCCTGCTGCGCGTCGACGAGACGGCGGCGATCCTCGGGCACGAACTCGCCCACTACGCAGGCGGCGACACCGCCTACAGCCAGCGCTTCCTGCCGATCTACGCGGGCGTCGGGCGCTCCCTCGACGCGATGGCCGAGCGCGAGCGCGGCGCGCTCGGCGTGCTCGGGCCGTCGATCCGCCTCGGCCTGTTCGTGATGGAGCAGTTCCACCTCGCCGTGCGCCACTGGAGCCGGGTGCGCGAGTTCGCGGCCGACGCGGCCGGCGCCGCCGTGACCTCCCCCGACGCCTCGGCCCGGGCGCTCCTGCGCTACGGCGCCGCGCGCCCGCGCGTCGTCGAGACCCTGGACGCGGCGGCCGACGCGCCGGAGACGGCCGCCGCCGACCTCGTGGCGGCGGCGTTCGACGGCGCGATCGCGCGCGGCCTCGAGGATCCCGCGGCGCGCCTCGAGGACGAGCAGGCCCACCCGACCGACACCCACCCGCCGACCCGCGACCGCGTCGCCGCCCTCGGGCTGGCGATGGACGCGGACCTGCTGGCCGCGGCCGGAGCCGCGCCGCCGGCCCGGGCCCGCGACCAGCTCGCCGCCTACTTCGCCGACCCCGACGGCCTGTGCCGGGCCGCGACGCGGGACTTCCTCGGCGCGGTCCGCGCGCGGGAGACCGCCGCCCGCGCACATCTGGAGGCGACCGCCGCGGAGATCGGAACCGAGGAACGGGTGCTGCGCGCCAGCCACCGCGCCCGCGGCCTCACGCTGGCCGCCAGCGCCGGCCTCTTCGCCGCCGCGGCGCTCGCGCTCGCCCTGTTCCGGATCCCGGGCCTGTCGCCGTACGAGGCCCGGATCGTGGCGGCCGTGGCCCTGGCCCTCGCGGCCGCCTTCGGCGGGGCGGGCGCCTTCGTCCTGTCACGGGGCGAGCCGATCGCCCTGATCCTGAGCCCCGCGGGGCTGACGGCGCCCGGTCTCGACAGGGTGATCCCCTGGGAGGCCGTCGCCGATCTCGACATGTCGCTGAGCCGCGCCGGCATCGTCACCCGCCTGCTGCTGCCGCCGGGCGCGGACTGGCCGGAGCGGGCCCCGGGGCGGCACCCCGTGAAGCTCGACGCGAAGCGCCGCATCGTGACCCTCACGGTCGGACTGCCGCGCGGGATGAAGCCGCAGGATTTCGCCGACCTGATCGCCCGCTACCAGGCCGCGCACCACGCCCGCCGCGCCCTGGCCGAGCGCGCCGCGCGCGCGACCGTCGCCGCCCACACCCCCTCTCCCGAAGCCCTGCCTGCTTGAGGATCGCATGGGATCGCCCGCCAAGCCCGAGACCGCCGAGACCCTGCGCCTGCCGCCCGACCGCGCGAGCTGGACCGTCATCCTGGGCGTGCTGTTCGGCTTCGTGCTGTTCGGCGGCCTCCTGGCAGCCAGCGCCGTCTACACGGCGCCCGTGCTGATCTCGGATTGGCAGGTCCGCGAGGCCGCCCGGCCCGTCCCGAACGCCCGCGTGAGCGACGGCAAGTGCAGCACCAAGCTCGTGTTCCACATCTGCGACGCGACGCTCTCGCTGCGGACGCCCCAGGGCAGCGTGACCCGCCGGGTGAACTACGTGTTCACCGGCCTGCACGCGGGCGACTACACGATCGGCGTGATGGCCGACCCGGCGCATCCCGAGTCCGTCACCACCGATCTCGGCCTCGACCGGCTGTGGAACCGGGCGATCACCCTCCTGACGATCGACGGGGTGATCCTGGCCGGCCTCGTCGGTGCGCTGATCTCGATCCTCCGCAACGGGCGCGCGGCGTTCCGGTCCGCCGCCTGACCGGCCCCGCGCCGGGATCTCGGCCGCGCAGGGCCGTCCGCGCCACGGGACACGCCCGAACCGGCGGACCGGTGCCGTACCGGTTGCCGGTCCGGCGATCCGGTACGTGTGCGTCATTGCGCCGGCGCGGACGGTCGGTCAGACCGCGCTCCCTCGAACCTCTCGGGAGAACCGGATGAGCAGCACCCGCAAGACGGCGCTTCGTGGCGCCCTCCTCGGCCTCGCCCTCGCAGGCCCGGCGCTGGCCGACGACACGCCGACGACGGCGGGCGCGGTCGACCGGCTCAAGGGCCTCGCCAACGAGGCGGTCGGCGGCGCCAAGCGCGGCGTCGGCAACCTGACGGACGACGAGGCGCTGAAGGCCGAGGGGCGCGACCAGAAGCTCCGGGGCCAGGCCCAGCAGGAGCGCGGCAAGGCCAAGGACGCCGTCGAGAACGCCCTCGACAAGTAGGCGGGTGGGGCCCCGGCCGCGGCGCGGCCGGGGCCCGCCGCACCGATCGAAACGGTCTCGCCGGCCGGCATGACGGACACCGTCAGCGCTTCGGCCTGTCCCGGAGCCGGAGCCACTGGCCGCGCCGGGCGCGACGGACAGCGCCAGGCTGGCGCCGGCGCCCGCGGCCCGAGCGATCGTACAGTTGCCCTGCGTACTCGCTCAATCGACCTATTACGCGGGAAAGCTCTCATTATTTTAGCAAACGTTTCAATTTTTCATTCTATCTTACTCACTTGGCAGACATCACAGAAATCATACGGTCGCTCTGCCGGACGCCACCGCTTTAGGTAGTGCGCCGTGGTTGATAACGATTTTTGTTGCAACAACTTAACCGCGACATATGCTATCGATACAGGATAGGCGACCGAATCGGGCCGGTATTGAGTATCGAACCTGTATTGCTGCAGGGCACGGCAACCGTGCGGGGCCGCCAGAACAAGGATCGACCGGACCGTCCGGTCGACGCGACGCGCGGGTGTGCCGATCATGATGTTTGCTGTCCCCGCCTTGCTGTTGGAGCTGGCGTTGACGACGCCGGTCTCGGACAAGATGCCGGTCTTCGACGTTCACGGCAGCTGCCGAGCGGCGACGACGGCGATGACCCTCGATCCCGTTCGGCAGAAGCTCTGCCTCCAGGACGAGGGGTCGGCCCGTGCCGAGGTGGCGAAGAAGTGGTCCAGCTTCCCGGCGGTCGACCGGACGCGCTGCGCGGCGGAGGCCCAGCTCGACGGCCTGCCCAGCTACGTCGATCTGCTGGAGTGCCTGACCCTCGCCCGGGAAGCCAAGGCCGAGGACGATCAGTAGCCACGTCAGGACCGTGACCGAAGACCGTCCCGTAACGCTCTCACGTTGAGGGTCGACCGTGCCGATCGTGCTGCAGCTTCCCGGATCCCTCCGCCTCCTCGCCTTGGCGGCCATCGCGGGCCTCGCCGCCGGTTGCCGCGATGCGAACCAGTACGTTCCCCCACCGCCGCCGACGGTCTCGGTCGCGCAACCGCTCGTGCGCACGGTCACGCGCTACTTCGAGCTCACCGGCAACACCAAGGCGTTCGCGGCCGTCGAGCTCGAGGCACGGGTCCAGGGCTTCCTAGAGGCGATCACCTACAAGGACGGCGCCGTCGTGAAGAAGGGCACGCCGCTCTTCTCGATCCAGCGCAACACCTACGAGGCGCAGCTCAAGCAGGCGCAGGGCGCCCTGGCGGCGCAGCAGGCCGCCCTGGCGAATGCCCAGTCCGAGTATCAGCGCCAGTCCACGCTGGGCCGGCAGGAATTCGCCTCGCAGGCGCGCGTCGAGGACGCGAAGACCAAGCAGGACCAAGCCAGCGCCGCCGTCATGGAGGCGCAGGCCAACCTCGACATCGCCGCCATCAATCTCGGCTACACGCAGGTCTCCGCACCGTTCGACGGCGTGGTCACCAACCACCTCGCGGATGTCGGGGCGCTCGTCGGCATCAGCGGACCGACCAAGCTGGCGCAGCTCGTGCGCATCGATCCGCTCTACGTCTACTTCAACATCAGCGAGCAGCAGGTGCTGCTGGTCAAGGAGCACCTGCTCGCCACGCACCGGACGCTGGGCGACCTATCCAGGATCCCCGTGGAGATCGGCCTGCAGACCGAGACCGGCTATCCGCATGCCGGCAAGCTCGACTACCTCGCGCCGCAGGTCGACCCGTCCACCGGCACGCTGATGGCGCGGGCGCTCATCGAGAACGGCGACCACGCGCTCCTCCCGGGCCTGTTCGTTCGGGTCCGGGTCCCGGTCGGGCGCCAGGACAAGGCCCTGCTGGTGCGCGACGACGCCATCGGGACGAACCAGCAGGGCAGCTACGTGCTCACGGTCGGCGCCGACGACACGGTCTCGCAGCGGGTGGTGACGCTCGGGCCCCGGGACGGGCGCTACCGGGTGATCGAGACTGGGCTCGCACCCGGCGACTGGGTCGTCACGGACGGCATCCAGCGGGCAATCCCCGGGGCGAAGGTCGCGCCCCAGAAGGTGGCGGTGGCCGAAGCCTTGCCCGACCCGGCGCCACTCCCGCGGTGAGCCGTCGTCCGGAAGTCCCGGCGCTGCCGACGAGGCCGACACGCCCGACGATCGGACAGTGATCTCCGCCACCCCGCGTCCCGCCCTGGCGGCGGGCCGCCCCTGAGACGCCGGCACCGAGGGCCAACGGCATGATCTCGCGCTTCTTCATCGAGCGGCCGGTCCTGGCCAACGTGCTGGCCCTGGTCATGGTGCTGATCGGCGCGGTGTCGCTCTTCAACCTGCCGGTGTCGCAGTATCCCAACGTCGTGCCGCCGACGGTCCAGGTCACCACCCGCTACCCGGGTGCGAGCGCCCGCACGGTGGTCGACACGGTGGCGCTCCCGATCGAGCAGCAGGTCAACGGCGTCGAGGGCATGCTCTACATGCAGTCGACCAGCGCGAGCGACGGCACCTACACCCTCACGGTCACCTTCGCGATCGGGACGGACGGCGATCAGGCCCAGGTGCTGGTGCAGAACCGGGTCGCGATCGCGATGTCGTCGCTGCCGCAGGCGGTCCAGGTCCAGGGCGTCACGACCCAGAAGAAGTCCACCGCGGTCCTGCAATTCGTCACGCTGTCGGCCAGCGACGGGAAATTCGACAGCCTGTTCCTGTCGAATTACGGCGTCATCAACGTGCAGAACGAGCTGGCCCGGCTGCCCGGCGTCGGCAACGTCACGGTCTTCGGCGCCGGCCAGTACGCGATGCGGATCTGGCTGGATCCCGACCTCGTGCAGGCCCGGGGCCTCACCCCCGACGCCATCATCAACATCGTGCAGCAGCAGAGCCAGGAGGTCACCGCGGGCGCCGTGGGGATGCCGCCGGTCCCGGCCGGCCAGGACTTCCAGTACACGCTCAACGTCAACGGGCGGCTCAACAACGCCCCGGACTTCGAGAACATCGTCGTCAAGGCGGACGCGCAGGACGGCGGCCGCATCACCCGCCTGCGCGACGTCGGCCGCGTCGAGCTCGGCGCGCAGACCTACAGCCAGTCGTTCACGCTGAACGGGCAGCCCGCCGCCGGCATCGGCATCTACCAACTGCCCGAGGCGAACGCGCTGACGGTGGCGAACGCGGTCCGCACCCGGATGGCCGAGCTCGCGAAGACCTTCCCGTCGGGCCTCGTCTACGCCATCCCGTTCGACACGACGGAGTTCGTGCAGGCCTCGATCCACGAAGTCTACATGACGCTGTTCGAGGCGGCCGTCCTGGTCCTGATCGTCATCCTGGTCTTCGTCCAGGACTGGCGCGCCATGCTGGTGCCGGCGACGACGGTGCCGGTGACGATCATCGGCGCCTTCGCCGCCATGGCAGCGATGGGCTTCAGCGTGAACCTCTCGACGCTGTTCGCGATCGTGCTGGCCATCGGCATCGTGGTGGACGACGCCATCGTGATCGTCGAGGGGGTCTCCCACCACATCGACGAGGGCCTCTCGCCCCGGGCGGCGGCCGAGAAGGCGATGGAGGAGCTGTTCGGCCCGATCATCGGCATCACCCTGGTGCTCATGTCGGTGTTCGTGCCGGCCGCGTTCCTGCCCGGCCTGACCGGGCAGCTCTACAAGCAGTTCGCCCTGGTGATCGCCGCCACCGCGCTGATCAGCGCGATCAATGCCGCCACCCTGAAGCCGACCCAGTGCGCCCTGTGGCTGCGCAAGCCGGTGCCGCCGGAGCAGCGGAACGTGTTCTACCGCGGCTTCAACCGCGCCTACGGGGTCCTCGAGGGCTGGTACGCCCGGCTAATCGCCACCATGGTCCGGCGCAGCGGCCTCATGGTCGCCGTGGCGCTCCTGCTGATCGGGCTCGCCGGATGGGGGCTGACCCGCCTGCCGACCGCCTTCCTGCCCACCGAGGATCAGGGCTACGTCCTCATCGGGGCGCAGCTGCCGGACGGGGCCTCGAAGGAGCGCACCGACGCGGTGATGCAGCGGATCAGCGCCCAGGCGAAGGCGACGCCGGGCGTCGACAACGTCCTCTCGATCAGCGGGATCTCGGTCCTCGATTCCAGCGCCAGCCTGCCCAATGCCGGCGTCGCCTACGTGGTTCTCAAGGACTGGGATGTCCGGGCCAAGGAGAAGGGCCAGGATCTGCGCAGCCTCTACGAGCGCTTCAACACGATGCTGGCGGGCGTCGAGGACGCCGACACCTTCGTGCTGATCCCGCCGCCGATCCAGGGCATCGGCAACGCCAGCGGCTTCACCATGCAGATCGAGCTGCGCAACGGCGACTTCGACTACCCCCTGCTGGAGAGCCTCGCCCGGACGGTCGTCGCCGACGGGAACTCGCAATCCGGGCTGCGGAAGCTCAACACCTCGTTCCGGGCCGGCGTGCCGCAGATCGCGATCGCGGTGGACCGGGTCAAGGCCGAGGCCCTCGGCGTGACGGTCGGGCAGGTCTTCTCGACCCTCTCGAGCTACGTCGGGTCGTCCTACGTCACGCAGTTCAACAAGTTCGGCCGGACCTTCCAGGTCTACGTGCAGGCCGCGCCCGATTACCGGCTCCGCCCCGAGGACGTCGAGAACCTGAAAGTGCGCGCCGGCAACGGCGTGATGGTGCCGCTCGGCACCGTCGTGGAGATCAAGTCCGTGCAGGGGCCGTCCCTGATCAGCCTGTACAACCTCTACCCGACGGCGACGATCGTGGGCGGGGCGGCGCCGGGCTTCAGCTCCGGGCAGGCGCTGGACCTGATGCAGCAGATCGCCGCCAAGGTGCTGCCGCCGGGCACGGGCTACAACTGGACGGCGATGTCGTACCAGGAGAAGGCGGTCGGCGCGCAGATCTACCTCGTGTTCGCGCTGGCCATCCTCCTCGTCTACCTGGTCCTGGCCGGCCAGTACGAGAGCTGGATCCTGCCGCTGGCGGTCCTGCTCGGCGTGCCGCTGGCGCTGCTGGGCACGGTCGGGGCGCTGCTGCTGCTCGGCGTCGCCAACAACCTCTACACGCAGATCGGCCTGATCCTGCTGATCGCGCTGGCGAGCAAGAACGCCATCCTGATCGTCGAGGTCGCCCGCGAGAAGCGGCAGGCCGGACTCGACATCGCGGCCGCCGCCGTGGAGGCGGCGCGGCTGCGCTTCCGCCCGATCCTGATGACCTCGTTCGCCTTCATCCTCGGCGTGCTGCCCCTCGTCACCGCCTCCGGGGCCGGTGCCGCGGCGCGCAAGTCGATCGGCATCACGGTGTTCAGCGGCATGCTCGCCTCGACCTGCCTGGCGGTCCTGTTCGTTCCGTCCTTCTACGTGATCCTGCAGCGGATCGAGGAGCGCCGCGCGCGCCGGGGGCAGCCCAGGCCCGTCGCGTCCCCGCCCCCGGCCGGGACAACCCCCGAGACCGGACCGGCGTGAGCCGGAGCGCGGACGCGGCGCGGTTCCGCTCCGCGCCCAGCGGTTCACGCCCCGCGCCGCCGTCACCGCGCGACGCCGTTCCCTCCGACGCGCGGCGCCGGATCCGCGACCGGACTTTCGGAGACCACGCGTCCGGCATGCTCGACCGTTGACGGCCCGTCATCGCCGACCCTATTAGATATAGCATCAGCTATAATGATGGGTCAGGGCTATGACGCACACCGGCGCTCCGCGTCGCCTCTCGGCTCCGGGATCGGTCCTGTGCGGCCTCGCCGCGGCGCTCGGGTTGGCCGCGGCGCTCGGGTTGGCCGCGGCGCTCGGGTTGGCCGCGGCGCTCTGGGTGGCCGCAGCGCTCGGGCCGGCACTGGCCCAGTCCCTGCCCACCGCCGCCGAGAACCTGACGCCGGGCGACCTCGACAGCGAGCATCTGTTCGGTTTCACTGAGGGCAGCGACCTCGGCGTTCCCGGGGAGGCGGAGCTGGAATGGGAGACGAGCGGGCGCCTCGGCCGGCGCGTCGCCCGCTTCCTGACCGTGGACAGTTCCCTGGCCCTAAAGGTGCCGCTGACCAACGATTTCCGCCTAGCCCCGGGCGTCACCTTCAACGCCTACGACATCGGCGCGCCGGGATCCCCGGCCCGGACCACGGGCGGCTTCAACGGCGGCTTCCTCGAGACCCGGGTGCGCCTGATGGATCGCCGGACGGCCCCCTTCGGCCTGACCCTCAACATCGTGCCGGGCTACGGAACCGTCGACGGCGGGACGGGCGTGCCGGCGCGCAGCTTCGGCACCGAGATCGGCCTGCTGGCGGACCGCGAGATCATCCCCGGCAAGCTGATCGCCGCCGTCAATGTCGGCTTCGCGCTCTCGACGACGCGGCTGACCGTGATGGACGCGCCCGTGCGCGGATCGGGGATCGAGGTGGCGGGGGCGCTGGCCTACTGCGTCCGGCCCGGCCTCTTCCTCGGCGGCGAGGCACGCTATGCCCGGACCTACGACGGCTTGGCGCTCGACCGGTTCGCGGGCGAGGCCGTGTATCTCGGACCGACCGCCTACATGACCCTGTCACCACAGGCCTGGGCCTCGTTCACCTGGAGCTTCCAGGTCGCCGGGCAGGCGACGGGCGAGCCCGGCCCGCTCGACCTGTCGAGCTTCGACCGCCATCAGATGCGGTTGCGCGTCGGGTACAGCTTCTGATCGCGGCCCTGTCGCCGCACCGCGGCCTGCGAGCCTCAGGGGGGGGCGGACAGGCGCCGAGAACGCGACCCTGGTGGAGCAGTCGAGGGACCGAACCGCTCGTGCAGACGGGCGGTGAGCCTGCCGTGGATGTCGGCTGAAGCGGCCCTGTCGCGACGAGAAGTGGGACTGGCTGCCTCGGAGCAGGTCTTCCGGAAAGACCGTTACATACCGAACATGTTCGCAGTCGGAGCATGCAACGTGAAGGCATGACCCTCATCAATCCAGCCGCTTCCGGCGTGACCTTGCTCGATGTAGCTGATCTCATCGGCGCTGGAAGCGTAGTAGTGCCGTCCGCTCTCGGTGTTGACGAACCGCTCGACGGTCAACGCATGCGATCCCGCGGCGGTCGAACTCGCGTAGGCGTCGAACGCAACACCGTCATAGTTGTAGCCGGAACCGTCCGAGAGAAGCCCGTCGCGCTCCGCGGTGCTGGTCGTGTAGAAGTGGTCGCCGGTCGTCGGGTTGGTGAATCGAAAGACGTCAGCCGTGGCAGACGACGACACTGGCGCGGCCCAGCCGACGCCCTGATAGGCGTAGCCTGACGGGGTGCTCTCAAGTTGCGCGCGTTCTGCGGCGCTTGCCGTGTAGAAATGCCGTCCTGAGGCGGCGTCGTAGAAGTGAAAAACCGGCTCAAGCGCCGCGGCGCCCGGACTGGCCTGATAAGCCCGCATGTAGTCAATATTCATCTGCGCGGGAAATGGCGTCGACGCGTCGGCGTCACCCGGCCAAGAGCCGCCGACGGCGAGATTCGCGATCATGTACATGGGCTTGTCCAGACCGGCCGGCGTCGGCGTACGATAGATCTCCTGTCCGTCGAAGTAGAAGGTCAGCGTGTCCGGTTGCCAGTCAACGCCGTAGGTGTGGTAGCCGCCGCTCATGTCGGCGACTGCGGAGATCCCCTGGCTCATCGTGTGGTTGCCGGGTGTCTGGCCGGGCGCCAGGCTGTGCACCGTGGTGTAGAGCGTGCCGGGATCGTGCCCGAGCATCTCCATCACGTCGATCTCGGGCGGCCAGGAACCGTCCGCCGGGAGCAGCCAGAACGCCGGCCAGAAGCCCTGACCGGCGGGCAGTTCGGCCCGCATCTCGAAATAGCCGTAGGTCTGGCTGAAACTGTGGAAGGTATTGACCATTCCCGACGTGTAGGGCTGATCCCCCAGGTCCTGGAGCAGAGACAGATCCGACGGCGCGGCGGTGATGGTGAGGATGCCGTCGTGGACGCGGAACGGGTTCGGGAGCGGGCTGCCGTCGGGTTGATCGGCGCGGACATACCATTGCTGCTCCTGATTGAAGGGCCGCGTCCCGGTCGACGTGACGTGGATGCTCCACTGCGGGCCGCCGGACGTGTCGAGACCCGAAGTGCCGTCCCAGAGCGGCAGCGTGTCGAAGTCCTGGCTGTAGGTGAGTGTCGCCGTCTGGGCGAGATTCCTCGGATCAATGGCCACGGATCACCTGCCCATTCGCGCCACACACTGAAATGGCCGCGCCGCACAATACAATCATAAGCTGCATTGGAAAACAGGGCGCCTGGGTCCCGACGATGATTGCCGGGCACCGTCTGGTCGATGGCACGACGCGCGGGATGCCGCCGTCGATCCGAGCAGATCGATACGGAGGAGCCGATCGACAGCGAATATTTGAAAATATATTCCCGTAATCCTCCGAGATTTTAGGATTACAACGAGCGTTGCCATTCTGGCTGATTTTATATACGCAATACTAATACAAATGATAGTCGAGCACGTCATTTCGGCGACGCATATTGCCGTCCGGGACCGAAGCGCGACGCGGTTGGACCTCCTCCCTCAGCGGTGTCGTGACCGGCCGCACGCAGCAACGGCAGGCCGCAGGCTCGGTATTCTTTACCGACGCTCGGATCTGCAACCCATAATTGTAATGCCGGTTACGCATCAAAACCGGAGGTGCCCATGTCGTCGTCCCCTCTCGCCGCGCTCAACCCGTCGTCACGCTCGCTTGAGTGGCTGGTCGGGTCCAGCGCGCTACTGTCCTCCACCGCACTGTCGACCGGCCAATTGACGAGTCTCGGTCCGATTACCTCGCTTATCGAGAGTGCCGTCGACGTCGGTGCGGCGGACGAGGGCGGATCACTGCTTCCCGGCGCGCTGGCCGATACCGCGAACCAGATCGTCCTCGACACCCATGCGCAGCTCGAGAACGCGGGTCATCAGGTCGCGGCGCTGAACGGCCCGCTCCACGGTCTGACCAATCTCGGCGAGACGGTCGGGCTCGGTCATATCGGCGAGGCCGGCAACCTGATCACAGACCTGACCGGCGCCGTCGCCAACCCTACCGATGCCGGCAGCGTCGTCCCGGTGTTGAACGATGCCGGGCAGGTCGCCGAGGCTGCCGGAACCTTGCTGAATACCGTCACAGCATTGCCCGTGGCCGGCAACGGCCTTGTCGGCTCCGGCGGCACGCTCGCGCCGGCGGTGGGGATTCCCAACCAAGCCGTCCTCGACCTGCACACGACGCTGGAGGATGTCGGCCATCAGGTCCCCGTGCTCAACGCGCCGATCCACGCCCTCACGGGCCTCGGCGAGACGGTCGGCCTCGGTCGCATCGGCGAGGCGGGCAATCTCCTGACCGACACGCTCGCCGTGCCGGGATCGCTCCTCAATGGCGGCGGCCTCGGCTCGGCCACGCCGGTCCTCGCGGATCTCGGTTCCATCCTCGAAGCGACCGACACGCTGATCACCTCCGTCACCGGGGCCGCGACGGCCGGCGGGCTGCTCGCGTCGGGCGGCCTTCTCGCCCCGGTCGCGAACCTCGCGAACACCGCCGTCCTCGACGTCCACATGACCCTCGAGAATCTCGGGCACGAGGTCCCGCTGCTGAACGGCGCTGTCCACGGCCTGACCAATCTCGGCGAGACCCTCGGACTCGGCCATCTGGGCGAGGGCGGAAACCTGCTGACCGACGCCGCGGCCCTGCCCGGTGCCCTGCTGGGCGGCCAGGGGCTCGGCGCATTGTCCCCGATCCTCGGCGATGTCGGTGCGGTGGCCGGTGCGGCCGGCGGACTGCTCGGCGGCGTCACCGGCATCGTCGGCGACCTGGGGGGAGCGGGCGCGCCGGGCGCGGGCAGTCTCCTCACCCCCGTCACCGCCGCGGTGGATGGTCTGCTCGGCACCGTGACCGGCGGCGCTCCGGACGGAACCGGCACCCTGCTCGGGCCGAACGCGCCGCTGCAGCCGGTGGGCGCTGTCGCCAACACGCTGATCGACACCGTCCACGGGGCGCTGGAGCAGGTCGGACACGACGTGCCGCTCCTCAACGACCCGCTCCACGCGGTGATCGCGCTGGGCAACACGGTCGGACTGGGGGAACTCGGCGACAGCCACAACCTGCTCACCGACACCATCAACCTGCCCGGCGCGATCCTGACCGGGAACGCGCCCGGAGGCGTGGCGCAGGTCGTCGACGACCTCGGGCACGTGGCGGGCGCGCTGGGCGGCGTCGTCGGCTCGGCGACCGGCCTCCTCGACTCGGCCGGCGGCGGTCTCGGATCCGGCCTGCCGGGCGACGGTCTCCTGGCACCGGTCACCTCCGCCCTCGGCGGCTTGACGGGGGACCAAGGTGCCGGAGCCCTCGACGGTCTCCTGGGCGGCCTGAACGGAGGCCCGGGTACCGGCGCGGCCGGCGCGCTGCTCGGGACGAACGCGCCGCTGCAGCCGGTCGGAGACGTCGCCAATACGCTGATCGACGGCGTCCATGCGGCCCTGGAACAGGTCGGCCACGATGTGCCGGTCCTGAACGATCCGCTCCACGCCGTGATCAATCTCGGAACCACGGTCGGCCTGGGGGAGCTCGGCGGGTCGAGCAACCTCGTGACCGATGTCGTCAACCTGCCGGGGGCGGTCCTGAACGGCGACGGAGGCCCCGCGGTGGCGCAGGTCGCGAGCGATCTCGGGTCCGTGACGGAGGCGGCCGGCGGCGTCGTGGGCTCGGTGGCGGGGATCCTTCCCGCGGCCGGCGGGGACGGCCACCAGGCGGGCTCCCCGGTCGACGGCGTCGTCGCGACCGTGACCACGGTCCTGGGCGGGGGCGAGACCGGCGGGGCGGGGAGCGCCGTCGGCAACCTGCTCGGCACGCTCACCGGCGGCACGTCGGGCGAGCCGGGAGCCGAGACCCACCCGTTGATCGACGTGTCGGCGGGCCCGACGACCTCGACGCCGGTGGCGGACGTCGCCGTGCTCACGCCCGCCGCCGATCCGGCCCACACCGTCGACGTGAGCGCGGTCGCGGTGAGCGCCGATCAGCCGAGTCTGGCCACGGCGAACCTGCTCAGCGGCGACAGCATCCACCTGCCGCAGACGGGCGGCGGTGCCGACTCCCTCGTCGGCCACCTCGTGGACGCGGTGTCGGGAACCTCCGCCGCGCCGGCCGAGGCGGGCGCCGCCCAGGGCGTGAGCGTCGATCTCGGCGTCGCCACGATCGATCTCGGCGGCCACACCGAAGTCCAGCACACGGACCCGACTCCCCACACGGCCACGAGCGGCCTGCACCTGCTCGGCCTGTGAAACGCGGCCCCCGCCGCCGACGCGGCGGGGGCTTCCGCGACGCCGGGGCCCGACCCGCTTCGGCCCGAACCGCTCCGCTGACGTACCAAGCCGAGGGATCGACCTGTGACCGATGAACGCGTGTTGCGTGTCGCGAAGCGGCGCGAGTTCTGGTCCGCCGTCAGGGCCGGGCGCACGTGCCTGATCACCGTGATGATCGTCAGCGGTCTGATCAATCTGTTGATGCTCACGGCCCCGATCTTCATGCTGCAGGTCTACGACCGGGTGCTGCCGAGCCGGAGCATCGCGACGCTCGTCGGTCTCGCCGGCATCACGCTGATGCTGCTCGTGATCCAGAGCGTCTTCGAGATCTTCCGTGCCCGGATCCTGGCGCGCTTCGCGCGCCTCGTCGACGAGCGCCTCGGTCCGCGGATCTTCCGGACCCTCCTGGTCCGCGGCGCCGAGATGCCGCGCAGCGATGACGGGCCCCAGGCCCTGCGCGATCTCGACACCGTCCGCGGCTTCGTGTCGAGCATGGCGGTCAGCGCCTTCTTCGACCTGCCCTGGGTGCCGCTCTACGTCGCGGTCTGCTTCCTGTTCCATCCCTGGCTCGGCGCGGCGGTGGCCGGGGGCGCCCTGTTCCTGTGCGTGCTGACGATCCTCACGGACTGGGCCTCGTCCGCGTCCACCCAGGAGGCCGTCCGAACGGCCGGTGAGCGCCGGTCCTTCACCGACATGGCGCACCGGACGGCACCGCTGCTCTCGGCGCTCGGGATGCGGTCCCGCATCGCGGAGCTCTGGCAGGTCCGGGCCCGGCGGAACCTCGACGTCGCGGCGTACGGGAACGACCTGGCCATCGGCTTCGGCACGACGGCGCGCCTGCTGCGCACGGTGCTGCAATCCGGCATCCTCGGCCTGGGCGCCTTCCTCGTGGTGCGCGAGGAGGCGACGGCCGGCGTGATGCTGGCCGCCACGATCCTGTCCGCGCGCGCCCTCGCCCCGGTCGACCTGGCGATCGCCAACTGGAAGTCGTTCTCGGGCGCCCGGCAGGCCTGGGGCCGCCTCGTCGCGTTCCTGCCCCGGCGGGATCCCGCCGCCCTCACGCCGCTCCCGGCGCCGCGGGAGAGCGTGCGCGTGACGGCCCTGTCGATCGCGGCGCCCGGGACCGACACCCTGGTGCTCCACGACGTCAACGTCGCCCTCGCGCCCGGAAGCGCCCTCGGGGTGATCGGGGCCAGCGGCTCCGGCAAGTCCACCTTCGCCCGTGCCCTCGTCGGGCTGGCGCGCCCGAACCGCGGCGTGATCCGCCTCGACGGCGCGGCGATCGATCAGTGGGATCCCGATGCCCTCGGGCGCGCGGTCGGCTACCTGCCGCAGGACATCGAGATGTTCGACGGCACGATCACCGAGAACATCACGCGCTTCGATCCCGAGCCCAACCCCGAGGCCCTGCTGGCGGCTGCCCGGGCCGCCGGCGTGCACGAGGTCGTGCTCCGGCTGCCGGGCGGCTACGACGCCCGCGTCGGTACCGGCGGCCTGGGCCTCTCCGGGGGTCAGCGGCAGCGGATCGCGCTCGCGCGGGCGCTGTACGGCGATCCGTTCCTCGTGGTCCTCGACGAGCCGAACTCGAATCTCGACGTCGACGGCGATCGCGCCCTGTCCGCCGCCGTGCAGGGCGTGCGCGCCCGCGGCGGCATCGTCGTGGTGATCGCGCACCGGCCGAGCGCCCTGGCGGCGGTCGATCGCATCCTGGTCCTCGGGGACGGGCGCGTGCAGCTGCACGGCCCGCGCGACGAAGTTCTGTCGAAGCTGAACGCCCTGACGCGGCAGATGCCCACGAGGGTCGCATGACGACGGATCGCACGCCTGACGGGCCGGCTACGGATCCGACATACGAGACGCGCCGCTCCTTGCGGCGGCACGTCGCCGGCGTCGCCGCCGTGATCGTGGTCGCCACGGGCGCGGGAGCCTGGACGGCGGCGACGGAATTGTCCGGCGCCATCATCGCCACGGGCTCGCTGGTGGTCGAGAGCAACATCAAGAAGGTCCAGCATCCGACCGGCGGCGTCGTCGCCGAACTGCCGGTTCAGGAGGGCGCGCGCGTCCAGGCGGGCGACCTGCTGGTCCGCCTGGACGCGACCACCGCCAAGGCCACCTACGACAGCGTCACCAAGAGCCTGTGGGAGATCGCGGCGCGCAACGCCCGGCTGGAGGCCGAACGCGACGGCCGCGCGAGCCTCGCCATCGCCCCCGAACTCGAGGGAGCCGGACCGGATGTGGCCCGGATCGTCGACGGCGAGCGCAAGCTGTTCCGCTTCCGACAGGACGCGCTCCAGGGCCAGAAGGCGCAGCTCCGCGAGCGGGTCGGGCAGCTGAACGAGGAGATCAAAGGCCTGTCCGAGCAGGCCGCCGCGAAGGAGCAGGAGACCGCGATCATCGGGCGGGAGTACGAGGGTGTCGAGGATCTCTGGCGGAAGAACCTCATCCAGCTGACCCGGCTCACGAGCCTCCAGCGCGACATGTCCCGCCTGAAAGGCGAGCGCGGCGTCCTCGTCGCCAACATCGCGCAGACCAAGGGCAAGGTCTCGGAGACCGAGCTGCAGATCATCCAGCTCGAGCAGAATCTCCGCAGCGACGTCGCGAAGGAGCTGGCCGAGAACCGCGCCAAGGCGGCGACGCTGACCGAGCAGCGGATCACGGCCTTCGACCAGCTGCAGCGCATCGAGATCCGCGCGCCGCAGACCGGCTACGTGCACGAACTCGCGGTCCACACCCGCGGCGGTGTGATCTCCCCGGGCGAGCCGATCATGCTGATCGTGCCGACCGCGGATTCCCTCGTCGCGGAGGTTCGTGTGGCGCCGCAGGACATCGACCGGTTGCAGACCGGTCAGGCCGCGGGGTTGCGCTTCCCGAGCTTCGACCAGCGGACGACACCCGAACTCAACGCGCGCGTGACCCGGATCGCGGCGGATGTGAGCGAGGACAAGCGGACCGGCAGCTTCTACTACCTCGTTCGCCTGGGCGTGACGAAGGAGGAGATGAAGCGACTGGACGGGGCCAAGTTGATGCCCGGCATGCCCGTGGAGGCCTTCATCCGCACGGCTGACCGAACGGTGCTGTCCTACCTCACCAAGCCGCTCGTCGATCAAGCCCGGCGGGCGTTCCGGGAGAAGTGAGATCCGCCCAGTCGCCCGCATGGACGGTCACGGAACCTGCCGAGATCGCGGAGCCGATCCCTACGGGACCGACTGTGTCGCGCTCGGCGAAACGCCGGTCTGAGCACGGGGAAGCACCGGCCAACGCACGTCCGCCTTCGCGGGCGGCGCGCATGCGAGAAGCCATTCCGCTTCCACCCGCTGCATTTGTTCAACGCGGGCTGTGGAGCATCATCGCCTGGCGGCGGACGCACTGGGCAGGGGGCCACGGTGCGGAGGCGTGGGGTCACGAAGCCTCACAACGAGCACGGCTGCGAGCGCGGCGGTGACCGCGAGGATCGCGATCGTCGTGAGTCGGTCAGGCGGTCTCCGCTTCATAGCCACGTCTTAGCAGCTGCGCCTGCTCCTCGCTGGATGCGGACCTGACACGCCCCGACGCGCCCGGCTCCGATCGGGCGCCGGCCGGCGCCAAGCCGATCCCGGTGCACATGGCTCGGCGCTGCGACCTTCTCCGATCCTGCTACCGGTTGGTGTCAGACGCCCGCGGCCCGATGGGTTCGCAGGAGACGAACAGGCTCACGAACCAGAACAGGGTCATGGCGGCGATCGCCGCCGCGGTCCCGAACAAGGGGCTGACGATCAGCGCGGCCAGCACGCCATGCTTCCACATCAGGGTAATCGCGATGAGCCAGCCGAGGCTCGCGGCGATAGATACCCGGATGATGCAGCATTCGGATGCCTGCATCACAACCTCCAAGCTCCATATACAACTCATACGTGCATGAAATGGTGATGGTTCAATGTGGCAAACTGCTGGGTTCGCGAGGGATCAGCTGCTCGGCACTGCCGAGCCGGGGCCGACGGCCCCTTCTCACGCGCGCGACAGCGGGTGAGACAATTCGGCATCCTCCATGTTCGATCGTCCGTCACACGAAGTGCGGCGGCAGGATCATGACCTGGGCGTGCACGACGAGACTGAACGCCATGGCGGCCGTCACGACGGCGTCGACGAGACGGTTCGTCAGGGTGATCGGCTTGGTCATCGTGGCCCCGTCAGCTCGGCTGTTCCGAGGCGGCCTTATGGTCAAGCTGGATGTCGCGAGGATTGCTCCGATTGTTGCATGAGGCTGGCAGGATCGACCTGCGCCAGCCGGGGCGCTCGGATTCCGGTCTCCCGCTTCGCGACGACGCTCTCATCGCGGTCCTTCGCGAGAGGCCGACCGCCGGGACGTCAGCCAAGCCCTGCCGCATCCGGAGCAGGCGGAAGGAGCGGTCTGCCGCTCAGCACCGACGCGGGCCTCGCGCCCAGCAGCGTACGCAGCTTCCGCGGGTCTTCCGTGTCTTCGGTCTTCGGGTATCGGGCGTTCTCCGTGTTGAGGAGGTCCACAGCCCGCTTCAGAGCAGGTCCGGGGGCGGCACGGACCATGAGGTGGCGAGGTTCGAGGCCGGCGATGCGCTGCTGAGACCCGCGCCAGCCGCACCTTGGGTCGCGGCGAGGGTCGCACGCCGCCGCTGAGGCTGGAACGCGTTACCGGTCACCCTGTCGGGCGCCGCCATCCTGCTGTGTTCACAGGCCCATCGGCAGGTGGGCAACGCAACGGCGGGTGCTGCTCAGGTTCTGCGTAATCCGAACCCGAGGCGCCGGGGGATTTCCCGTTGAGGTGACGCTAATCCGACATATACCACTTTTAGTTGCATTAGCCATCTGGAAGAGGGGGCGGCGCGTCAGATGTCGGAAGCCATCCTTGCACGCGATCAACGGACGGAGTGGTTGCCCAGAAGCCGGCTCGGTCTCCTGATTTTCGTGCCGGGCGCACTGCTGTGGATCTCGATCGTCCTCTGCATACTGCCGATCACAGTACTCGCATTCCCTGCGGAATGGATGTTCAAGAACAGGCCGAACCTCCATGCGACAGCCGTGACGATTCTCGTGTGCCTCGGCGCAGCCAATGTCGTGATCGCTCCGGCGACCGTGCTCTACCTCCTGTATGCCTGACTGGCGGGCGGGCTATGTGCTCCGCCACAGGAACCAAGCTTGCGGACATCGACTCGGTAGACTGATGCGACGGTGAATCATGGCTCACATCGAGACAGTGTCGGTTCAGGATCAATCCATGCGTCCCTGGATGGATCGCTTCCTCACGATGATCATGGTCGCAGGCGGCGTGGCGACGGTGGTGTGGATCGCCGCGATGCTGGTGGTCGGCTGGCAAATGGCCGTCGTGCTGATGGGCCTGAGTGCAGTCTGACAGGCGTCCCTGCCTGAGGGTTGCCGCCACTGCTCCCGAGACGCCCCTTCCGCGACGGGGTGCGGGACCACGGGCGCCCGATGGCGAAGCTGAGCGCGGTCAGCCTCCACCGCCGCCCCCTCCCCCTGTTCCGGGGCCGCCGAGGTTGCCGTCCTTGTTCGGCGTGTTCCAGTGGATGATCCCGTCGCCGGCAGGACGCGGCGCGGTATTGGGCGGCCGCGGGAAAGCGAAGGGGGAGAACGCAGTCGCGCCGCGCGGGGCGGGGCTGCTCGCTCGAGAACGCCGCGCGACAGCTTCGGTGCTCACGAAACCCGCGAGCGCGACAACGAGCCACCTGATCGCCGCGCTATGCATGATCGACTTGCCTCGCGCTGAGGTGCGCCACCGAGCGGCGACGGCTGTGCGCAGGGTAGCAGGATCGCTGCGCTTTCGCAGCGGCAACCCAGTCCCTCCGTCTCGTCAGTGCGCGCAGGACGTCCGATGCCGTGTAGCGGTTCGCTTCTGCTTCCAGTTTGGCGAAAGCCAGCTTCGAGGTTCGGTCGATGGCCACAAACAGGTCGAGTTTGCCTTCTTCTGTCCTGACCTCGGCTATATCGATGTGCATGTAGCCATGGGATGATCGGCGAAGCGCTTCTTCTTGGGCTTGTCGCCTTCCGTCCGGTAGGCGCCTGGTGCCGTGCCGCTCCAGGCAGCGGTGCAGCGACGAGCGGGTCAGGTGCGGGATCGTGGGCTGTAGGCCGTAGAGGCAGTCGTCCAGCGGCAGCAGGGTATGCCGGCGGAAGGCGACGATGATGACCTCCTCCGCTGGGGTCAGAACCGTCGAACGGGGCTGCTTCGGCCCCATAGCGGCATCACCTGTCGTCTGCCGCGTTCGCCACTTCTGGACTGTCGGCGGGGCATCCCTCGCAGCATGACGGTCGACCGTACCACCACACCGCGGGATCAAACATCGAGGGTCTTGCCTGTAGCGGCCGAGCCATCGATGCTGCGCCGCAGCGGATGGCCTACGACGGGAGCGACCCTTGGAAACGATCGGCCGTGACCTGCGGGAGATGCAGCGCATACCCCTCGCTGCATCGCATGTCGCCGCATTGCGGGCGATCGGGGCCGAGAAGCACTACTCCGCAGGCGCCTTTCTCGTCCGTGCCGGTGAGCCAGCCGATCGCTTCGTGTATGTCGAGGCCGGCGAGATCGAAGTCGTGAATCCCTTCACGGACGAGCGCCATCTCCCATCCACCCTCGGTCCGACCCAGTTCATGGGCGAAATCTCGTTCCTGAACGGCGGCGTTTGGTCGATGCCCATGCGGGCGAGCGCAGATACGGTCGTCACCGAGGTGCCGCGCCCCGAGATGCTGCGACTGATGTCCGAGATCCCGGAGATGTCGGACATCATCATCACAGTCCTCGCCGCACGGCGGCGGCGGCAGCTCGACTCGCACGACGGCACGCTCGTGCTCATCGGCGAAGACGACGACCGGAGCGTACGGCGGATCGCCGAGTTCGCGAGCCGCAACCGGCTTCCCTACAGGACCTATCCGTTGGGCAGCCCGGAGGCGGCAAGCGTCGCAACGGCCTGCTCGATCTCGGCAAACCGACCGGCGGTCATCTTCGGCCGGGACGTGGTCGTGACCGAGCCGACGCCCGCCAAGGTCGCGCGGCTGCTCGGCCTCGACTACAACCTCGTCGACGACGAGGCCTTCGACGTCCTCATCGTGGGCGGCGGGCCGGCCGGGGTGGCAGCGGGCGTCTATGCGGGTGCGGAGGGGCTGCGCGCGTTGGTCATCGAGGATGTGGCGATCGGCGGTCAGGCCGGCACATCGAGCCGGATCGAGAACTACATGGGCTTCCCGACCGGGATCTCGGGCGCCGACCTCGTCTGGCGCGGCGAGATCCAGGCGATGAAGTTTGGCACTCGCTTCGCGATGCCGCGACGGGTGGCGAAGTTGGAGCGGCTCGAGGACGGATCGTTCTGTGCGACGTTTGACAACGGCCGGCGCGTTCGGGGACAGGCCGTCGTCGTCGCGACCGGCGTCCAGTACCGAAGGTTGCCGATCGACCGCCTCGAAGCGTTCGAGGGCGCCGGCATCTACTACGCTGCGACGGAGATCGAGGCGCGCTACTGCCGGAATGCCGAGGCAATCATTATTGGCGGCGGCAACTCGGCGGGCCAAGCTGCGATGTATCTCAGCCGCTCAGCGCGACACGTTCGCGTCCTGGTGCGCGGGCAATCGCTCGCCACCTCCATGTCGAGGTACCTGTCGAGCCGGCTCGAGGCAGACCCGGCGATCACGATCGAGTACGGGGCCGAAGTCACCGACCTGCACGGCGATGACCATCTCGACGCGGTGACGATCCGCACCGTCGCCGACGGAGCGACGCGCAGGATCTCGACCTGCGCCGTGTTCGTCATGGTGGGCGCCGCCCCCAATACCGGCTGGCTCTCGGGGCTCGTCGAGCTCGATGGCCACGGCTTCGTCCTGACCGGAGACGCGATCGGCGCGCATTCGCCTTACGCGACGTCGCATCCGGGAATCTTCGCGGTCGGCGACGTCCGCGCCAGCTCCGTCAAGCGGGTCGCAGCCTCGGTCGGCGAGGGATCGGTCGTCATCTCCAAGGTGTGGGAGCACGTTCGGTCGTAGAGTTCGCCGCCCGGAACGCGCACGATCGGAGCGCCGGATCGACGAACGGCCGTTTCTGGGAAGTTTTGCTGACTATCTGCCAGACTGTTTCGGGTGGCTTACTGCCCGCCTGCTTCCGACCGGCGGATGTCCCGAAGCGGACATCTCCGCGGGGACCGCTCACGCCCTCGCCGCACCTTCGAAAAGCTTGTCCCAAGGTGTCGGGGATGGGAGCATACCACCGAGGAATGCCGGGAAAGCCTTCACGTTTGGATCGCCGCGTCGGCTCTCCGGCCACAGCGCCGTGAATACAGAGCGCTCAGTGGCGAAGCTCTGCAGGACCGGCACGAACGCGCCCCGCTCGACCTAGTGACCGGCCAGGTCACCACCACGACGCGCTCTTCTGAACGTCCAAGATGGGTGGATCTGAAACGGCCTGCTTCCGACTGGCATAGACATGGAAGCGGACGTGCCGCGACGCTTCTTGATACGCGAGCCCATTGGCAGATCATTTAGCGGGCAGGGCCAGAAATTCATTCAAGAATTGACAAGCGGATCTTTTCTCGAAGCCGTCCAATAAGTAGAAGACGTGCGGTCTTCGATGGTCAAATTCGGGAACGTCATCGCGAAACGGCAACCACCCTTTTCCGACGTGCGAACACTCACGCTTGCGGCGTGAATCTTGGCGATGGCGGCGACCAGGCTGAGGCCAAGGCCGTTGCCGGGGGTCTGGCGGGACATCTCGGCGCGGTAGAAGCGGCGGAAGACCTTCTCGTGCTCGCTCGCCGGCAGGCCTGGGCCGGTATCCTCCACGGCCACCTCGATCGCTTGGCCGGTCCAGGCGACCCCGACCCGGACGGTCCCTCTGGGGGGCGTGAACTTCACGGCGTTGTCGATGAGGTTCGACAGGGCCTCGAAGCAGAGGTCCCGGTCGCCGTGGACGGTGAAAGGCCCCACCGCCGAAAGGACGAGCCGGACGCCCCTCTCTTCAGCCTCGGGCTCGAAGAAGTCGACCGCCGCAGCGGCGACCTCCCCGAGGTCGACCGGCGCGAAGGCGGTCCGGCGGCCCTCCTCCATCGCGCCGATCCGAAGCACGGCCGTCACCATCGCGAGTGTCTGGTCGATCCAGGCGAGGCCCTGATCGATCGCCTCGTGCAATTCCGCCACCGTTCGCGCCTGCGCCCGGCTGCGTTCCAGCCGGGCCCGCAGGCGGGTCAACGGCGTCCGCAGGTCGTGGGCGACGGCATCGCCGACGCTGCGGACTTCGCCCATCAGTTGCTCGATCTCGTCGAGCATGCGGTTCACGTTGGCGGCAAGGCGGTCGAACTCATCGCCCCGACCTCCGACCGGCAGGCGCTTGCCGAGGTTGCCGCGCATCACCTCGGCGAGCGCCACCTCGGTGGCGGCGAACCGCCTGCGGCCCCGGCGGGCGAGGACGAGGCCGCCGATCCCGGAGAGCGCCAGCATCGGCAGTAGCCCGAGGCCGAGCGCCCGCAGCGTCGTGACCCGCACCCGGTCGATGTCGTCGGTGTCGTGGGCGATCACCACCGTGCCGCCGCCGGGCAGCGCCAGGGCCGCGGCCCAGATCTCGTCGGCGAGGCTGCGGCCCCCGACCTCCACCGTGGCGTTCACCCGGTAGGCATCCCCGTCCCGCGGCAGCCCCTTCGGCATCGCATCGAGGTTACCCGCGCGCCGGACGCCGTCCGGAGCGAAGTCGCCGCCATAGTGCCGGGCATGCGGGTCCATGGCGGTCCAGGTGTCGACCCGCAACGCCGTGGCGGCGGGGTCGGCCGCGGCCGCGCGGACTTCAAGCCGCAGGGTCTCGGCGAGTTCCTCCCGCAGGTAGGAGGCCGTCTGCCAGTAGATGAAGGCGAACATCGTCAGGGCGAGAAGCACCGACCACAGGGCGATCCCCACCGCCCACCGCAGGGTGGTCGAGCGCAGGAGGTCAGTCATCGGGCGTGAGGGTGAAACCGACGCCGCGGACGTTCTGGATCAGGGGCGCCTCCCCGGCCGCCTCAAGCTTGCGGCGCAGGCGGCCGAGATGGACGTCGATGAGGTTCGATTTCGGAGTAAAGCGGTAGTTCCAGACCTCCTCGAACAGCATCGCCCGTGTGACGATCCGACCGGGCGCGCGCATCAGATAGGCGAGGAGCTTGAGTTCCCGAGGCAGGAGGTCGAGGTCGCGCGCGCCGCGCCGGCCCGTCCCGGCGATGAGATCGATCTCCAGGCTTCCGACCCGCAGCAGCGTCTCGCGGGTATCGACCGGGCGGCGGAGCAGCGCCTCGATCCGTGCGGCGAGTTCGCCGAGCGCGAAGGGCTTGGCGAGGTAGTCGTCGCCACCGGCCCGGAGGCCGCGGATGCGCTCGTCGACGTCGCCGAGCGCGCTCAGGACGAGGGCCGGTGTCCGGTCCCCGTCCCGGCGCAGGTCCTGCAGCACGCCGAGCCCGTCCTGGCCGGGCAGCATCCGGTCGAGGATGATCGCGTCCCAGCCGCCCTGCCGCGCCGAGCGAGCGCCGTCCGGCCCGGTCGCGGCCCAGGCGACCTCGTGGCCGCGCCCGCGCAGGTCGTCGCGCACGTCCCCGGCCGTGTCCCCGTCGTCCTCGATCAGCAGCAGCCTCGCCACGTGAACCCGGTCCTCCCGCGTTGCCAGTGTGTCGCATGTCGGCCCTGCGGTCTGCGCGAGGAAGCGACTGTGAACCAGAATTTAGTGGCGTCCCATCGGCTTCGTCCAATTTATTAGAATGACTCTAGCGCGCACCTCGGGCCCTGTTCGGCTGGGCGCGATCCTCAGCGGGCTCCTCCGATGTTGTTCCTGCTACGCCGCTTCCCCGCATCCGCCGCGATCCCCCACCGCTGAGGGAGTCCACACATGCCCCGGAAGCGGCGGCCCCGCCGCCTCATCAACCGTTACGCCCAGAGCCGGCTCTACGACGTCGAGACCCGCACCTATGTCTCCGTCGAACGCCTGCGGGAATGGCGCGGCGAGGGCTTCGAGGTTGTGATCCGCGAGGTCGAGACCGGGCGCTTCGTCAGCGACGAGGTGCTCCCCACCGGCTTCGACGCATGAACCTCATCCGCGGAGCGTCCGGCCCGACCGGTCGGCAAGCTGCCTGTCCATGTCGCTGAACGCCGAAGCGTCCGCGCGCCCCGCGGAGGTCTCCGAGGCATCCGAGACCGATGGCTTCGGGCGCGGGGATGCCTCCGCGCCGACTCCGATTGTGAGCCGGAGCCGCGCGCCGCGAGTGCTGCTCATCCTGGCGGTGCTGGCCGCCGTGGCCTTCGCGGGCTGGACCTATCGCGGCCCACTCCTCGCCGGCCTTGGCCTCGCCCCGCCCGCGGTCCCCGAGGCGAAGGCGGACCGTTCCGACGACGCCCCGGCGAACCCCGATCTCGTCACCCTCGACGGGGCGGGGCAGACGCGGATCGGCTTGGCCTTCGGCACGGCGGAGACCCGCCGGATCGTGCTCCCGGTGCGGGCGCCGGGCACCGTCGCCTTCGACGAGCGGCGGGTGACGCATCTCAAGCCGCGCACGCAGGGACGTGTACTGAGCCTCGCCGTCCAGCCCGGGGACCGGGTGACGGCGGGGCAGACGCTCGCGACCCTCGATGCCGCCGGCCTCCTCGACGCCCGCAACGGGCTTCAGGCGGCTGAAGCCGCCCTCGGCGAGGCGCGGGCCTCCGAGGCGGTGGCGGCGCTCCAGGTGAAGCGTGGGCTGGAGCAGCTGAAATTCGGGGGCGTGGCGCAAGCCGAGGTCGAGCGGCGGCAGGTCGATCTCGCCAAGGCACAGGCGGCGGTGAAATCTGCGCAGGCGAACGCGGAGATGTACCGGGCGCAGTACCAGCGCCTCGCCCCGGCCGAGGGCGCCGCGCCGGGCACCAGCGCCGTGGTCACGCCGATTGCCGGCGTGGTG
The DNA here is from genome assembly GCF_900116245.1 of Methylobacterium sp. yr668. NCBI lineage: Bacteria > Pseudomonadati > Pseudomonadota > Alphaproteobacteria > Hyphomicrobiales > Methylobacteriaceae > Methylobacterium > Methylobacterium sp. yr668. The sequence goes on from NZ_FOZY01000022.1 coordinate 88,000, forward strand.
ACGAGCGTCGGCATCACCCTGGGCGAGGTCGTCGATACCGGGCGCGACGCCTTCACGGTGGCCGATCCCACCCGTGTCGTCGTGCTGGCGAACCTCTACGGGGCCGACATCTCCCGGGTGAAGGCCGGGGATGCAGTCTCGGTGGAGAGCCCGGTGCCCGGCCATCCGCCCTTCGAGGGCCATGTCCGCTCGGTCAACGCCGCCCTCGATCCGGCGACGAACACGGCGCCGGCGCGGATCGAACTCGACAACCCGCAGGATCTCCTGCGCGCCAACCTTTTCGTCTCGGTGACGGTCGGGGCTGATCTCGGTCGCGACGGCGTGACCATCCCGGCGGCGGCCGTGCAGCAGACGGACACCGGCCCCATCGCCTTCGTGCGCACGGCCCCGGACAGGTTCGAGCGGCGGGCCCTGACGCTGGGCATCCAGCGCACCGACTGGGTGGAGGTGCGCCGAGGCGTGGCGGCGGGTGAGAGTGTTGCGACCGCGGGCAGCTTCGGCCTGAAGGCCATCCTGCTGCGCAGCCTTCTCGGCTCGACGGATTGAGCGCCGGCGATGAAGAGCTGGTTCGCCATCCTGGTCCGCCGCCGCTTCCTCGTGCTGATGATCGCGCTGGCCGCGGCGGCGGGCGGAGCCGCTAACCTCGAAGGTCTCTCGATCGACGCGGTGCCGGACATCTCGCCGAAGCAGGTGATGATCCTCACCCTCTCGCCGGGGCTCGGTCCCCTGGAGGTCGAGCGGCTCGTCACCTTTCCTGTCGAGAACGCGATGGCCGGCGCGCCGGGGCTCTTCAACGTCCGCTCGACGTCCCGGGCCGGCGTCTCGGCGGTCTACGTCACCTTCGACGAATCCGTGTCGGTCACAGCGGCGCGGGCGGAGGTATTCCAGCGCCTGCCCCAGGCCAAGAGCCTGATGCCCGCTGGAGTCGGCGATCCGCAGATGGGTCCGATGGCGACCGGGCTCGGCGAGATCTACCAGTTCGAGCTGCGCGGGCCCGCCTACACGCCGATGCAGCTCAAGCGCATCCTGCAATGGACCATCGCGCCGAAGCTGAAGCTCACCCCCGGAATCGCCGACGTGAACATCTACGGCGGCGAGATGCCGACCGAGGAGGTCCGCGTCTCGGCGGACGCGCTGCGCCGCTACGGCGTGACGCTGGCCCAGGTCTACACGGCGCTCGCTGAGAACAACGCCGCCCGGGGCGGCGCCTACATCGAGCACAACGACCAGCAGGAGACGATCCGCGGCCTCGGCCTCGCCAAGGGCCCGGAGGACATCGCGAACATCGTCGTCGCGACGGGCCCCGGCGGCGTGCCGGTGACGCTCGGCACGCTGGGCACGGTGCAGGAGGCCCCCAAGGTCCGGCTCGGCGCCGTCACCCACGACGCGGAAGGTGAGACCGTCGTCGGCATCGCGATGATGCGCTACGGCGAGAATGCCAGCGCCGTGGTCGCGGAGGTGAAGAAGACGATCGCCGCCCTGCGCCAGCAACTGCCGCCGGGGGTCGAGATCGTCCCGTTCTACGACCGCAGCGCGCTGGTGGACCGCACCATCCGCACGGTGGAGCACAACCTCCTCGAGGGGGCGGTGCTGGTGATCGTGGTGTTGCTCCTGCTGCTCGGCAACCTGCGCGCAGGGCTGATCGTCGCCGCCGCGATCCCGCTCTCGATGCTGATGGCGTTTGCCGGGATGCGGCTGCTCGGCCTGTCGGGCAACCTGATGAGCCTCGGGGCGATCGATTTCGGGCTGATCGTCGACGGCGCGGTGGTGATGATCGAGAACGTGCTCCGCGCCCGGGGCGAGCACCCGGACCGCCCGGCCCACGACGTGATCCGCGACGCCGCCGCCGAGGTGGCCCGCCCGGTGATCTTCGCGGTGGCGATCATCATCATCGTGTACGTCCCGATCCTCGCGCTGGAAGGCGTGGCCGGCAAGATGTTCGCCCCGATGGCGCTCACGGTGATCCTGGCGCTCGCCTCGTCGCTCGTCGTCACCCTGATCCTGATGCCGGCGCTCGCGGCGCTCTTTCTCGCCGGGCGCGGTGTCAATGAGCGCGAGACGCGTCTCGTCCACGCGGTGCGGGGTGTCTACACGCCGGTGCTGCGCTGGGCCGAGCGGCACGCGCTCGCCACCGTGCTCACGACGGTCGCCCTGTTCGCCGGCTCCTGCGCGATGGCCACGCGGCTCGGGGGCGAGTTCCTGCCGAAGCTGTCGGAGGGCTCGATCGTCATCACCTCAGAGAAGCTGCCCGGCATCGCGCTGAACGCCTCGCTCGCCACCGTGACCCGCATCGAGCGGGTGCTGAAATCCTTCCCCGAGGTGAAGCGGATCGTCTCCCTCACCGGCAGCGCCGAGATCCCGATCGACCCGATGGGCGTCGAATCGACCGACAGCTTCATCACCCTGACCGACCCCACGACCTGGAGGACCGCCGACAGCCAGGAAGGGCTCGTCGCGGCCTTCGACAAGCGCCTCCGGGAGGAGGTGCCGGGCGTCGCCTACAGCTTCTCGCAGCCGATCCAGATGCGGATGGACGACCTCTTGGAGGGCGTGCGCGGCGACGTCGCGATCAACCTCTACGGCGACGACCTGAAGGTCCTGAAGGACACGGCCGATTCCATCGTGCGGGTGGTCTCAGGCATTCAGGGCGCGGCGGACGTGAAGGCCGAGGCGCAGGCCGGGATGCCGGCGCTCTCGATCCGGGTCGACCGGTTCAAGGCCGCCCGCTACGGGATCAACGTCTCGGACGTGCTCGACGTGGTCGAGAGCATCGGCGGGCGCACCGCCGGCATGGTCTACGGCGACGACAATTCCATCACCGACATCGTGGTCCGGCTCGACCCGGCCGACCGCAGCGACATCGAGCGCATCCGCGCCCTGCCGGTGGGGCGGCCGGGCAAGGAGACCGGTCCCGCCATGACGGTGCCGCTCGCGATGGTGGCCTCGGTGGAGGTCACCTCCGGCCCGGCCCAGATCAGCCGCGAGCGGCTGCAGCGGCGGATCTCGATCCAGGCCAACGTCCGCGGCCGCGACGTGCAGAGCTTCGTGGACGCCGCGCAGAAGGCCGTGTCCGATCAGGTGAAGTTGCCGCCCCGCTACGCGCTGCAATGGAGTGGCCAGTACCAGAACCTGCAGGAGGCTACCGCCCGCCTCTCGGTGGTGGTGCCGGCGGCGCTGGCGGGGATCCTCGTCCTCCTCGTCGTGATGTTCGGCGACATCCGCCGCGCCGGGCTGATCTTCCTCAACGTGCCGATGGCCGCGACGGGGGGCATCCTTGCCCTCTCTGTGCGCGACATGCCGTTCTCGATCTCGGCGGCGATCGGCTTCATCGCGACCTTCGGCATCGCGATCCTGAACGGCGTGGTGCTGACGAGCACCATCCGCGACCTCGAAGCTTCCGGCCTGGACCCGCGGGAGGCGGCCAGCCGGGCGGCCGAGAGGCGCCTGCGCCCGGTGATGATGACGGCCCTTGTCGCAGCGCTCGGCTTCCTGCCGATGGCGCTCTCGACCAGCGCGGGTGCGGAAGTGCAGCGCCCGCTCGCCACGGTGGTGATCGGCGGCCTGATCACCGCGACGCTGCTGACGCTCGTCGTTCTTCCCGCCGTCTATCCAGTGATCGCGACGTTGCGCCTGCCCTTCGGCAGGGTGGGCAAGCGACGGCATTCGAAGCCCCGCCAGCGGATGCAGCAGGGGACCGGTCGATGAGCGCACTCACGGCGACGGCTGCGTTCGCAGTGGGGCGAGAGTACCGACGTTGCTCGCGACATAAACTGCTCGAGTTCACGAGTTCGCCGCGTTGAACTGCTTCGAACAGGGAATCTCAGGTACAGTCGCCGCCGACTTCGATGCCTACCGACCGTGCGCGGCCGGTCGCAGATGACCGCGTTGAGCGAAAGCTTGGCCGCGATCCGGGCGGCCGGCTTGGGTCCAGGCCGTGTTAAAACGCCGAGAATCGGCTTTGTGCTGGGGTGCCGCCCCAATTTTGCGAGAATAGGCGCTCCACCGTTTGGATCGACCCTTTGTGGTCGCGCATCCGTTTGAGTTGAAGGCGCTGCTGGACGGCTTTTCAGCCCCTCGGTGAACGATCAAAGGCCTTCACTCAGGCGGGGATCGCTGCCAAGAGCTTCCGGCTTCCCATGATGTTGAGAACCCGCGTCAGATTGTAGGCCAGGACCTGGAGTGCCATCTCGGTCGAGACGCGCGGCAAGGTCTTGGTCAAGAAGTGCGTCGCCCCCATCCGT
>NZ_FOZY01000084.1:0-3652 GCF_900116245.1 Methylobacterium sp. yr668
CGCGACCCGCTACGATCGCTTGGCCTGCAACTATCTCGCTGCCATCGCCCTCGTTTCCTGTGTCATCGCATGGACCTGAATGAGTCCCCTACCTAAGCCCTGCAGTTGAGAGATTGCTGCGGAAGCACTGCAGAAGCGAACGGCTCGAAATGCTCGTTCAGCCCCTCCTCTCCGCGGCTGCCGTTTCCGCCAGCATGACGCTTTCCAGCCACACTCAGGACGCGGCCACGACGGCCGAACTCGCCCCGACCGGCGCTCCGGGTCGGTCTCGTCGAGGCGCCGTTCGCTGGCCTGATCTTCGTCTGCCGTGCTGCCGATGGAGAGCTCAATGGTGTGACTGCCGATCTGAGCGCGGATCTCGCCCGCCAGGTCGGCCTGCCGCTGGCCGTCGCACTGTTCCCGAATTCCGGTGCCGCGGCGGCCGCCCTCTAGGCCGCGGCGATCGATGTCAGCTTCATGCCGGTCGACGCGACCCGCCGGCAGGTAATCGATTTCGGTCCCGGCTACTACGATCTGGAGAGCACATATTTGGTCAGCGCCGGGGCGGGCATCACTAACGTGGCGCAGGTGGACAGGCCGGGCCTCCGGGTCCTGGCGATCGACGGCACCACGACGTTGCGCGCCTCCGCCCGCACGCTGACGCACACGCAGCCGGTTGCCGTCCCGTCCGTGGCCGAGGCGGTCGCGCGCATGCGCGCCGGTCAGGCGGACGCCTTCGCCCTCTCGCGCGACACGCTGCGGCCGGTGGTCCCGCAGGTCCCTGGCTCCCGGATCGTCGCGGGCGGCTTCCAGCAGACGCAAGTCGCCGTCGCCATTCCGAAGGGCCGACCTGCCGCCCTCGCCCGCGTCACGGCGTGGCTCGATGGGGCGAAGCGCACCGGCGTCGTCCGGCGGATCTTCGATGCCCGCGGCTTCCGCGACGACGCGGTCGCGCGCTAGGAGGCATGAAACACTCCTGCCAAGGCTGCGTTCGGTATCGCGCGGATCCAGTGGGGGGCGATGATACGATTTTCGACTGCGCCCCAAGGCGCTGGCCCCGAGAACAAGGAAGACGATTCGCCGATGGCAAATGACGACACTCTCGCGAAGGCGCTTGCCAACGTGAGGCAGCAGCGCGCGACCCTTGAGGCTGTTTTTGAACGGGTCGGCGCCGAGCTGAGGAAACTCCGCCTTGCCGAGCGGTCGCTCGCATCGATCGTGGAGGGCACGCCGCTGGACGAGCCTGCCGACGATTTGCCGACACACCGTCGCGCTCCGGCTGGCGAGGATCGGCCTCGTGGTAGCCGTGGCCCCCGGGGACCGCGCGCCAACTCGGCCAAGGGGCGGCTGAAGGCGCTCCTTGAGGAGGCTGGCTCTGAAGGCTTGACGCACGCCGAGCTCAGCGAGCGCCTCACGGACGTGGCCGCCAACACCCTGAACACGTACCTCAGTGTGATGGCCAACAGCGGCGAGTTGGAGCGGGACGGCGACAGATACCGTACCGGCGCTCCGGCGCCTGGTGAGCCGAACGACGCTTCTGACGATGAGGACGCTCCCGCCGAGGATGATCGGGATGGTGGCGAAAAGGCTGAGGCAGCCGAGTAAGCTCGCCTGACCCGACGTCGCTGCGCTGGTGCAGCAGGTTGCTCCTACACAGCGGCTAGGGATATTCGAGCCCAGGGGCATGTAGCTCAACGGTTAGAGCCGACCGCTCATAACGGTTTGGTTGTAGGTTCGAGGCCTGCCGGGCCCACCATCTCGGAGCAGCCGGCGTCTAGAGCACGCTGGCGTCATCTTTATCGACGAGAGCGGCGAGGGGCCGGTTGTGCGGCTACGCAAGCGGCAGGCGAGGTCACTCTGACCGTGAGCCAGCTGCTCGCTGAACCGAAAGGGCACCGCGGCGAAACGGTCATCGTCCGTGGGATCCGGTGCGTCGATCCAGGGCCTGGCGGGTTCATCTGCGAGGCTGCGGTGGGCGGTCGGCAGCTGTGAGTGGACGCTTCCGGGCTCGGCGGGACAACGGCAGCGATTGCCGAGAAGCTGATCGGCCCGTGCAACGGGCTCGCGGCGCTGGCCAAGCCGACCTGCACCTTCGACGTGACGTTCGTTCCGACCGGCTCGGGCTTCTAGGACGGCGTGACGATCATCAACACGCCCGAGATCGATATGAGCGCTCCGCGGCGTCGGTGAAGCCTCTGGTTGCCGGCGCCGGCAGCGCCTGTATCCTGGCGAGATGCGCACAGCCCTCGGCGTCCTCCTGCTACTCGCCGGCCCAGCCCTGGCCGCCGAGCCGATCGTGGGCCGCGCCTCGGTCACGGACGGCGACACGGTCGTGATCCGTGGGACCCGGATCCGCCTGCACGGCATCGACGCACCGGAGAGCGCGCAGCTCTGCCAGGACGCCGCCGGCAAGTCCTATCGCTGCGGGCAGGTCGCGGCGCTCGCTTTGGCTGACCGGATCGGCGAGGCGAACGTCTCGTGCGAACCGCGTGACACTGACCGGTACGGCCGCACCGTCGCCGTGTGCCGAAAGGGCGAGGAGGACCTGAACGCCTGGATGGTCAGCCAGGGCTACGCCACAGCCTACCAGCGCTACTCGCGCGACTACGTCGGGGCCGAGACCACCGCGAGGGCGCTGAAGCGCGGGCTCTGGGCCGGCACCTTCGATCCGCCGTCGGACTGGAGGCGCGCCAAGCGCGCCAGCGGCATCGAGACCCGGCCGGAGATGGAGAAGCATCCGGAACCTGCTCCGGCGCCCACACAGACCGCTTGCGCGATCAAGGGCAACATCTCTCGCAAGGGCGACAAGATTTACCACCTGCCCGGAAGCCGTGACTACGACCGGACCGTCATCACGACGGGCTCTGGCGAGCGCATGTTCTGCAGCGAGGACGAGGCGAAGGCTGCCGGCTGGCGTGCGGAGCGGGGTTGATCCAGTGAGAGTCGGCCCCGCCCCAAGCTGCTCACCGGGCGGGGAGGCGTCCGAGCTCGCCACCAAGTGAACCACGGCGGTACTCTCTCACTGGGTCGCCTTAGGCTCGGCGCGCCGTTGGGCATCCGCATTGGGAACCAACACAGTCGCGATCGAGAGACCGCCAATGTCGCGAATGGATATGATGGCGCGCTGGCTCCCGCCTCGGCGAGTGATTTCGCCGATGACGACCTCAAGCACGTACTGAGCGTGCGCGATAGCCGCGTTCACATCCGGCGCCTCCCGTCCCTCCCCATCCCAATCAGACAGACTGCCGGCGTGGATATCGAAGAAATACCGGCTCATTGTGCCTCCTGAGCATAGGCGAGGCCGAACCGGCGCGACTGTGCATCGTGTGCAATGCGCTGCAGCGCGATTGGTTACAGCGTCAAAAATGGCCGAAAGAGACTGGTGCGGAGAGCAGTCAACGCCAAAATGATCGATGCAACAAAAGCTTGCGCCCGTTGACAAGGCGGCCTGAGGCTTAGGGCAATTCGATGTATTGTGCCGAGAGATTAATCGGATCGTATAAGCGTCGTGTTCGGCGGGAAGCCTGTCGTGATGACATATGGGAGTCCTGAAGGCTAAGCCGCCTTCGCTCAGTGCCGCTGATCGGCCCCCACGAGGTGGTCCAAGGTCAAAGTTAGTGCAGTGTCGGTCGCTGGACCACGGCGAGCTTGGCCGGTGCAGCCGGCCAAGCGG
>NZ_FOZY01000030.1:0-63692 GCF_900116245.1 Methylobacterium sp. yr668
GGGCCGCCTCCTGCAGGATCAACTTGTCCAGGGTGAGATCCGCGATGGCTTTTCTGAGCCGCTGGTTCTCCGTCTCCAGATCCTTCATCCGCCGGACCTGATCCGACTTCAGGCCGCCGTACTCACGCCGCCAGCGGTAGTACGTCACCTCGCTCACGCCGATCGCGCGGATCGCCTCCGCCACGCTCTGGCCTTGGCCGACCAGCACGTCCGCCTGCCGCAGCTTTGCGACAATCTCCTCAGGCTTGGGTCGCTTCCTCGACATCGATCCGTCCTCCAGGCTCGAAAGCCATACCAAAGGGCGGACCACTTCATTGGGGGCGGATCAAAACTGCGCTGAGTCGAGGAAGATTTGCTCGGCTTTCGTGTTCATGTCGGCGGCATCCCAATTCCGCGAGAGGATAGCGCGTAGGAAGAGGATAGCGCTTCCAGTTTCACGCAGATGAAGTTGGTAAAGAACGGCTCGCCACGGCTGTCGCCGACGTGACCCACGTAGAAAACTTTGTAGCGGCCGTCGCGGGAGATGCCGAATTGGTCGAGCAGCTTGTTGTTTGGGTCGCCCGTGACGCTCGGATCGTATTCAGCTTGCTGGATGGACTTCTGGTCGATCCGCACGACACAGCCGGGGAGCATGTTGCCGTTGAGTAGGCATACGCCCTCAATGCCCTGGATCGTCTGAACAGGCATGCCCACGAGACCGGTGCGGCTGTTCAGGACGATCTCGCCGCCCGGCAATGCCTTGTCGTTCGCCAGAACCTGCAGCTTGCCCTGCTGGATGGACCACGACGTACGCGTCGCCGCGCAGGTCTGCCGGAGCCAATCTTTTGCATTGCCGAACAGGGCCGCCCCGCGCGGGAATTTGGTCTTGGTCAAAGCCTCGGTGTCGATATAGCCGAGGCCGACGCCGAGGGCCTTCATAGGCTCGTAGCAGGCCATCACGCGGTCGTTGTAGGTGTGGCCGGCAGAGAGCGTCTTATTGACGACCGCATAGTTGCGCGCGTCGCCCTTGTCCGTGGCGAGGATCGCCAGCACCTTATCGGTGACGTCGGCGCGCAGGTTGCGGGACTGGATGATCTCGCCGTCGAACAGGACGTAGGACTGCCCGGTCACGTAGCCGGCGCTCACCTTCACCCGCTTGCCAACGTAAAAGGCCGGGTTGGTGGTGGCGTCCGTCAGATTGAAGATGCCGATCCGGGCGACGTTCGGCGTGCTGATGTCCTTCATGGTGATCTCGAACGTCATGCGCAGGCCCTGCCCGCCGTTCTCGTCACCGCGATAGGTGAACGTCTTTCCGCCTTCGATCTCGACGGACATGTTGCGCAGGTACTGTTCGGTCATCCGCCACCTCCAGGGGGCGCCCCCGGCACGTTGAGCGCGCCGGGGGCCTGCTCGGGGAGGATTGCCGGGAAGGAGCCGGCCCGGTCCTCCGACGCGGCATGGTCGACCGCGCCAGCCGAAAGATCCGATCGCCCGTCCCCACGGATGGCCGGACCCGCTTCGGCGTCTCAGTCCGGGTTGATCCCCGGAAGCTCTAGGCGGGCGTCGGCATCGGTCGTGAGCGCCGTCACGTAGGCGCCCCACGCCTCCCGCATCCGCCGGTTGGATGCCGTCTCGACGTTGGCCGCCTGCACCTTGATGATCGCGCCGCCGACCAACCGAGCCGTGGCGGATTGATAGGGGGCGCCGAGGCTGGCGTTCGGCCCGAAATGCATGCCGATCTGGCCAATGCCGCCAGCCAGGGCATCCGCCTCAGCCCGCATCGCCTCGACCCGGCGGGCGATCACCTCGGCGTCGCGGGTGACGACACGGTAGACCGCCTGCTGCACCCGGAGGCCGGCATCCGCGGCCGCCTGCTGCCGGGCCGTGGCAGTCGCCGCCAGGGCCATGCACGCCTGCTCGGCAGAGGCTGCGCGGGACTGGGCGGTGACGTGCCGGCCGTGCGCCTCACTGCTGTCGTCAGCTGTAGGGTGGGGGACGCTTTCCCCACCTTCGGCCCACCGGGCGAACCGGTTCGCCAGATCGTCGCCGATCCGGCTCACCTCGGCGGCAGCTTCCTCGACCGCAGCGACAGCCTGCCGGTGCAGCTCGCGCCCGCGCTCGGCCGCCTCAACAGCACGGGCATGGTCGGCATCCCGCAACGTGCGCTCGGCGATGGCGAGGCGCAGACGGTCGCGAAGCTCAGCCTCTCCGCCGATGTCGCTCTCCGGTGCCGGCAGGGCCCGGATCGGCTGCTCTCGTCGCTGCCGCTCCTCAATTCGAGCGCGGCGCTCGGCGAGCTGATCCGGCGTTGCGATCTCACCATCATCGGTGAGCGTGCGGACGCCCTGGCGCCCCATGCGGTCGAGGTAAGCCATCAGCGAGCCCTCCGGCCGGACTGGAGGAAGGCGCGCAACCGGCGCTCGTGGTCATGGCTGGCAATGGCATCGGCGACGCCCGCGCGAACCGCATCGGCCAGCGCAGCACGTCGAGCCGCCCGCCGGGCCGCCCGGTCGTTCGTGTGAGCGGGGTGGATGTGGCCGTGGCCGCCGCAACCGCAGGTGCCACCGCAGCCGCAATCGTGGGTGGCGGCGGGTGTCCGCAAATCTGCGGAGACACCCTTCAGCATCACGTCGGTTACGATGGCATCGCCGAACTGGTGGCGGGCCGCTACCGGGCCTTGGGTTTCGATGAGACGCTTCACAGCGCTTCGGTCAGTCACGGTCTCAGACTCCTATCCGGCTAATCGTGCGTAGAGGTCGAGGATCGACGGTTTGGACGCGAGCAGCACGAGGATGCCCGCCACGGCGTTCGCTACGTCGTCGTGCGCGACCTTCACCTGCGGGTGGTCGATGATGTCCCGGCCCGTGCCGCGGCTCGTGCGGCGCTCCAGGGAGACGAGCTGCTGCTCCAGCTTCGGCACCGGCAGCATGCTGCACCGCTGGCTGTTCAGGACCGGCAGAAACTCGCGGTAGATGTCGGACTTCGAGCGCTCGGACACCTCGTAGGTGATCCCGTGCGCCCGGAACCGCTCACGGGGCCACTCGCCCGCGTACCGGTCGCCCGTCACCGAGCCCAGGCCGTAGGTCTTCAGCAGATCCGCGAAGCTGGAGACCACAGCGTCCGGCGAGCCGCCGGGGTACATCTCCCGAACCGCGTCGAGGTAGGCGATGCCGTTCTCCGAATGCCCGATCGCCAGCGTCATGCTGTCCGCGCCGCCGCCCGACGGGTCGCAGAACGCCTGATAGGTCAGGCCGGGCGCAGGCGCCCGCTCCAACAGGTCGCCTGCCATACAGGCCTGCACCGCCTCCAAGCTGATGAAGGCCTCCACGTCCGCCCGGAACTCGGCGCCGTACTCAGCCGAGGCCGCTGCCGGGTCGCGGGTGTAGGCCCGCTTCACCACCGCAGGGTCCAGGCTCGGGTTCATGGTCTGCGACGGCGCCCGCAGCACCAGCACAGCCGGATCGCCGGTCGGCCCGAAATCCCGCTGGTGGGTGCGGTACAGCTCGCCCTTCCGGGCATACGGGCTCGACAGCACGCACAGCGGGCCGCCCGTCGTCGCCAAGCCAGGCCGGATTGCGTCCAGGATCAGCGTGTCAGGGTTCGCGCTGTTCTCCAGGTGCCAGAAGGCCACCTCGTCCGCGAGGCAGCCCGCCAACGTCTCGCCGCGGATCGTCTTGTAGTTCGCTGGCCGCACCTCGATGTCGATGCCGGACAGCAACCGGATGGTCTCGGAGGTCGGATCCCCGTCCACCATGTCGCGCAGCTCGGCCGAGTGCTCGAAGACGCCCAGCATGTAGGAGAAGATCTTGGTGGCCTGGACCGTCGTCGAGGCCATGATCGGGAGCTTGATCCGCTCGCCCGGAGCCTGGACGGCGCTGTAGTCCACCAGCCCGGCCAAGTAGGCGCCCAGCACGGAGAAGGCGCGGGACTTGCCGCCGCGACGGCCCACGATGCCCCACAGTTCGTCGACGGGGCGCTCAGGCTCACGCTCGCGGCCCGTCAGGGCAGTGAAGGTCGCTCGCTCGCCGTCGGTCAGTGTCTCGCCCCGGGAGGCGATCAGGATGGCGCGCCACGGCGCCCAGGTGTCGCCCGGCAGGATCTCCGCGAAGATGGCGGGGTCGGCCAGGGCCTCCCGCATGGTGCAGAGGGGGCGGCAGGCGGGGTTCATGCCGGGCGCCTCGCATAGCGCTCACGGACGCCAGGACGCTCGGGAGGGGTCGGGGGGCCCATGCGGCGGGCCTGCCGGTCCATCCGGTCCCCGATCTGCCCAAGGGCCTCCAGGTCGACGTTCTGGCCGGCAGCCATGGCCGCGTGCAGCTTGGCCAGCTCGACCGCGAGGCCGGCATAGGCCCGAGCCGCCTCGCGCTGGGTGACTGACATGGCCGCCTTGCCGCCCCGCTCGGCCTCCACCTCGTCCAGCACGCACTTGAAGTGCCGAGCCGCCTCGGTGCTGCCCGGCACGGTCACGAGGAACGGCCGGCTACCGTTGGCGAGCGCCGAGCGCTGCTTAGGCGAACGAGTACTGGCAGGTTGAGCTTGGAACGACATTCGACCGCCCGGCTACGACTATCTGAATATAAGCCAAAACTTTTCAAATGTCCAGTATTCGGCAGTATTGTCCGTAGACGTTCGCAGGCATTCGCAGGAGTTCGTTTTGAGTGGTGCCTCAAGTGCGCGCGATTGCTGCCTGATGCCCGAGAGTGGGGCCCGGGATATGCTAACAACGGGAAAACTAAGCTTGTTCGTGTTTTCAGTTGTTGCCAATATAATTACGACCAACGATTGTATTTTGCGTCCATGTATGGACTATCGGAAACATTTAGATGCATATTGGATTGCGAAGATACCGAAGTCGCCGCAGTGTCTATTGGGGCGGGTCCTGTGCGTTCTGTATCGGCTTGGCGGGCCGGCGAGTGAGACTTGTGTGCCCATCTTTCTGAGGGGTTATCATGTGCAATGATCAGTCGCCGGTTTGGATCAAGCGCCGTCTGCAAAGACTCATAAATAGAGGTGTCGATGTAAAAATAGCTCGGCGGTCCCTATTAAGGATCGAGAAAAGCCTGAGAAAAACTCAGAAAGAGGCCTCTCTGGCTAGCAACGTCATACTTTTTCCGAGCGTCACGACTTTGCGTGTGGTCGAGATCATCACTGACTAGCGGCCGTCATCGAGCGGCGTAGATCGCAGGTCTCTGCGTCGCCCGATGATATGACCGACGTACCTGCTCCAAGGGCCTTGATGGGTAAAGCGGGCCGATGTGCTATCCTCAGTCTCAGCCCCGCATCTCCTGCCGAGCTTCATGGAGGACTGCTCCATGAAGCTCACATTCGGTCACCAAGGCGATTGGATCGTCGACCCCCGGGAGTTAGCCGCACGGCTCGGCGTCAGCACCTCGATGTTGAAATCCTTAGAGCGACTCGGTCGCGTCGATGCCCGGATTGCCCCAGGCAGCGGCGACGATGAGGATCACACGCGTGTGACCGTCCGACTGGATAGCTGCGGGTGGCGAGGCACGTTCGATCAGGGCGGCTCGCTCATCAGCGAAGAGATGTGGTGATCGGCATCGCACAAGCCATTGAGCAGTTCGCAAGGCGCGACCTAGTGGTCGTGCGCGATGTTGCGCCTGTTGATCGTGTACTGGAATGACCGGCGATAAGCGCCCGTGTCGATCAGGGGCTTCGTGCCGGTGCGGCCGCGACGGATCCGGGCTTTGATGGTCCGCTCGGCCAGGGGCGCAAAAGCGCCGTCCGTGATCTCCTGCTGAACCGCAGAGACGCCTAGCAGGCCGGTGGCGTGCAGGGCCTTCTCCGGTGCGTCGAGGTCGCCCGCCAGGGCCTTGGCCGCCGCCGCCTTAAGCCGGGCAGCCGCTTCCTCGGCGATCCGCTCCACACCCGGCACGAGGTGCGCGCGGGCGGGCAGGTTCTTCTCAGGCTGGCCGTGCTCAAAGAGGTAGCCCAGGGCGGCGTTGCTGATCGGCGCCTCGCCCTTCTCGGCCGGGTGCATGCTGTCGCCCGGAATGCCGATGACGACGCGCTTCTCCAGCTCGCGCATGATGGCGCGGCCGAACGGGTCGAGCTGGCTGTCCTTGATCGTGAGCTTGCTGGTGATCGGCATGGCGTCCCCCGTGTGAGCCCGAAATCTGGTTAGAAATGCCCTCGAACGTGGGGGCGGATGTGGGTAGCAATCTACCTCGAAATCTAACGCTCTGAGACCGCATGGATTTCCGGCGAAGTCGGCGGATAGCGGTTCCGCCATCTGGGGTTTTCGGAGAGTCGCGCTACCCGAGCTAGATTAAATCGGCGGTGCGACCCGCGTGTGGGGTCATCCCTCAGCCCCAATCCCGGAGTGGGCTGCACAGCGCGCGGGTGGATCGCATCGCCCCTGAGGCCGCTCAGCAATTCGCCTTCGTCCTAGCGGCTGTCGTCCGGCTTTCCCGCATCAATGGGCCAACTAACCGGCCTCGTCTCCTCGCTGCCTGCCTCACCTCTCAAAGGTGTGGCGTTGCAAGGTGAGGCGGTGAGGCGCTTGAAGTGTTTTGCCCCACTGCCACACCTGCCACACCCCCTTTAGGGGGTGGCAAGGTGAGGCGTGGCAAAACACCGGCATTTCAGACCTCATTGGAGTGTGGCGGGATGTGGTCAACGCTGAGGTTTAAGGTGCCAGCCGCCCAGCGGCATACAATGCTAGATGACGCCGCGTTCCTGGCCGCAATACCCGGCCTTCGGTGCGCACCAATCATAAAAGAGCAGGTCGATGGTGTGGCGCTCACGATTGATCCTCGAGATGCCGTTTCGATAAATCTTCGTCGCCCGCTTGGATGGAAGCGGAAGCGTTTCTAATCACAAGCCGCCTCGCCGACCTCAATGAAGCTGCGCTTGTTCCGCTTCTCATCCTGGCCCTCGACGACCACGAACATTCCGGTGTCGATCCACGTCCGTAGCATCGCCTTCACGCGGTTCTTGCCGGCAGTGTCGAGGTCTATGCCGAGCGCGGCGGCGATCGGAATGCCGGCCCAATCCTTCGATTGAGCATTCTCCCGCCACCGGCCTTCAGCGACTGCGCGCTGGGCTTTGCGGAGGTGATCGACAGTCAGTCCTTCGAGCATGTCGGGCCACTGCCAGGGCTCGACGACCGCGACGTGATCGCCACCGTCGATAGAGTCCGCTGGGCCATTGCCGAGTTCGACCGGCACGAGGTGAAACCACTCGCTGCGCTCGGGTGGCGGGGCGAGGTTCGCCTTGCCGTTGTCGGCACGGAAGTAGCCACGGTTCGTCGGCAGCCCGGCGCGGTCCGCCTGCTCCTTGGTCATGGGGTTGAGCACCCGAGCGCTACGGGCGGCTGCCAGCAGGGCGCCGGCTCCGCGGCCGTCCTCGACAGTGTATTCGCCCGTGGAGCCGCTCTGACCCTTCCGGACATGGTGGATCAGCTCAACGGCGGCGCGGCCTTCCTCGGCGACGCGGTTCCAGGCCTTGGCGACGATGTCGATGGCAGCGTTGTCATTCTCGGTGACGCGGTGCGAGCTGACGAACGGGTCGATCACCACCACGTCGATCCGGTTGTCGAGGATGGCGCGGGTTAGCCCCTCCACAACTGGCTCGGCGACCTTGGTACCTTCGCGGGTGGTGGTGGCGATGACGATGCTGGTGGTCCGGCCGGAGTTGAGGAACAGGCGCCCTTCAATCTCGGCCGGCTTGATCCCGTAGTGCAAACAGATCGCTACGACGCGGCGCTCGATCTCCTCCATCGGGTCTTCGAGGTTCAGGTACCAGCACCGGAGCGGCTTCGGGACCGACACGCCCAGCAGGGGTCTGCCGGTCACCATAGCGATGACCTCGACCAGCGCGAGGCTGGACTTGCCGACGCCGCCGGGCGCCGCCGTGGTGCTCAGGAACCTACGGATCAGATGCCGGCCATAGACCCACTCGCGTGGCGGGATCGTCGTCGGATCCCGCCACCGGAAGGGTTGGGCACGGATCACCGGCTTGGCTTCCGGCATGGAGTCGGGATCCGGGCCGGGCCAGCCACAGAACGGGTCCACGTCGACCGATGCCCGGTTGAACGAGCGCTCTGACATCAGGCACCTCCGCGCGAGCCGGAGGGCCGGAGCGTCGCCGCCACGTCTGCGGCGCTGGCGATTGCCATGGCGGCCTGCCGGAGGGCGTAGTTCATCCCTCTGCTGTCGCCGATCATAGCCATCTCGACTGCCGTCCGGGCGTAGGTCTCGGCGATGCCGGCCGCTTCCGCGATGGTCTCGAAAGTAAGGGCTTGCATGGCCGCGCGATCGGGGTTGCGGACGGGCGCATTCATTCCGAGCCTCCCTGGTTGTGGAAGGCCTGCATGGCCCAGGCGAACCGGTCCTGCGTGTCCGGCAGATGCGCCGTGAGCGCGTTCATCGCGGCGACACCAGCACGGGCGTACTCACGGTCGACGAAGTCGGGCGTCGTGGTGATGCCCTTCCCAACTTCTTGAGCCATGCCGATCAAGCCCTGAGCGACGAAGTGCGGCGCAAGTAGCACCGGCTCTCCCTCGACCTCGACCGTGTGGCAGGCATCCTTCCAGCCCTTCAGAAGTGCCGCCTTTAGGGCCCGTCGCAGGTCGCGTGGCAGCGCGAGCGCCGCCAGCAGCTCATCGTGGGCGTGCCACGGCATGTCGGGTCCATCAGCCGGCCCGCGGAAGAAGCGGACCGACACGCCGTTGATGGTGGTGACGTGGATGGGGGTGGCGCTCGCGATCATGCGCGCCCCCACCGGTCGGTGACGGCGAACGCCAGCTCAGCCACAACGCCAGCCATAGATGGCGTCAATCCAAACCGGCTCGCGAGATAGTCTTGCCGTAGCGCTTGGGCTGTCGTATCTCTGTGCGTGTCGACTTGCCGGAAGACACTTTCAGAGACCCGCCGCAGCCCGCGCTGTGCGCGGGTTTTCTGCTTCATGGCTTAGGCGGCCTCCTGCACCAGCGAGGCGACGTAGGCCCGGATGCTCTCGTCGGGCACAAAGGTGGCCGACCCGATCTTTACGATCTTCAGCTTTCTGCTCGCGACCAAACGATAGAACGTGGTCTTGCCGATGCTGAGTAGGTTCAAGACATCGGCCGTCCGATGCAAAAGCTTACCGCTCGGCGCGCGCAGTTCTCCTGCGGCGCCCTGAAACCCTTGGAGGCTCATGGCTGAAGTCCTTGTGACTCCGCTGGTGCCCCAGCGGATGGCTACGAACGTGGACAGCCGGGACTGGAATGAAAATACGGCTCGTACAGGTGGTTTCTTCCAGCCGCTTAGTCGGAGAGCGGTTCTCCGTGGAAATCTTCGTAAGCGGCCTTCGCAAAACCACTCGGTTTGACGTCGAGATCTAAAATCTCGATCACCAATCCAGATAGACGCAGGAATTCACCTGCCGACGAGGGCTTTTCTCCGCTGACGCGATAGTATGTATCCGCTACAATCCGGCGAATAATCTTGATGGGTCCTCTGGCGGGCCTTCCCAGTTGCGCGGATGTGTTATCTGGATCAATAGCTGCTCGGCTCGCGAGCGATGCTATGACCTTCAGCTCCTCGGCGACGGCACCGAGCCGGTCACGCGTGAGCCCGGCTTTAGCCAAGGCTATAATCGTAGGCCTGTGCAGATTTTCAATTTGCGCAGCAAGGTTGCGAGCGGAGTGCGAAATCAACTTTTTCTCGCTATCCGCATCGGCAAAGCTGGTGTTGCTGAAAGCCGCTGGCACAGTAGTGGAATGCGGGCCTGCCATTAGGCTCAGCTTGTCTGTGGCGATTTCAATTAACTGACCGGCAGCCTCGCTGCTTAGCCCGGGGCGGATTTTCAGTGTATGAAATGCGCTGGCCAGCGCCTCCTTGCGGCTCATGATGACCGCACGTCGATAGCGGCACACCACGAAGCCCAAGCCGCCATCAGCTCGCGCCGTTTCTCGAACAGGTCGCCGCGCCGATAGGCCCGCTCGACCTTGGACTCGACGGTGTGGGCAAGCGCCATCTCAACCACTTCGGACGGGAAGTCCGTGGTCTCTGAGGCCCAATCCCGGAACGAGCTGCGGAAACCGTGGACCGTCAGATCCTCGCGCTTCATCCGCCGGAGTAGCACCAGCATGGCCATGTTGGAGAGCGGCTTCCCCCGCCGACCGCCCGGGAACACGAACGTGTCGTCGAGGCCCTGCAGCTCGGCTAGGACGCCCACCGCGCCCGGCGACAGCGGCACCCTGTGCTCGGCGCCGGCCTTCATCCGCTCGGCCGGCACGGTCCAGACGCCAGCCTCAAGGTCAATCTCGGACCAGCGGGCGCCCAGCGCCTCACCCGTGCGTGCGGCTGTCAGGATCGTGAAGGCCATCAGCTTCGCGGCGAGGCCGGGCTGCTCGCCGACCTTCTTCAGGAACGCTGGGACGTCCTTGAAGGGGAGGGCGGCGTGATGCTCGACCTTCCGGACCTTGGATCGCTTCGGCAGCAGGTTCGCGAGGTGACCTTTCCAACGGGCTGGGTTCTCGCCGCGCCGGTAGCCCTGAGTCGCGGCCCAGTCGAGAACCGACTCGATCCGGCCGCGCACGCGCGTCGCCGTCTCAGGCTTCGAGGTCCAGATTGCCTGCAGCGCCTTCAGCACCAAGCCCGTGTCGACCGCCTGCACCGGCAGGTCTCCGAACACCGGGTATGCGTAGGTCGCCAGCGTCGCGGTCCATTGAGCGGCATGCTTGTCGTTGCGCCAGCCGGCCTTGTGAGCCTCGATGTAGCCTTCCGCGCAGGTGCAGAAGGTGATCGCCTTGGCGGCCTCTATGGCGGCTTCCTGGCGCTGCCCACGCCGCATCTCGATCGGGTCGATGCCCTCGTAGCAGAGCTTCCGGCAGGTCAGGGCTTTGTCGCGGGCTTCGGCGAGCGTGAACGTGCCGGCCGAGCCGAGGCCCATCTCGCGCGATTTGCCGCGCAGGGTGTAGCGGAAAATCCAGCTCTTCCCGCCGGCCCCGGTGACCTGAAGCCACAGGCCGCCGCCGTCCCCGTACATGCCGGGGTTCTTGAGCTTCGCGACCCCAAGTGCCGTCAGCTTGCCCGCCATGTCGGTTCTGCCCACGTCGCTACCCACATGGTAGTCGCGGATTTGGGCGAACGCCAGCGGCCCGCCGCGAACGGCAGGCTGAAAAATGCTGAGTAATTTGAGGCCGTTACCGGTCCGCTGCGGATGGCTGCGGACGGGTAAATGGCGGAGACGGAGGGATTCGAACCCTCGATACCCATTTCTGGGTATGCTCATTTAGCAAACGAGTGCCTTCAGCCGCTCGGCCACGTCTCCGGCGCTCTGGCTCTAGAAGGTCGGATCCGGCGGGTCAACCCGATCCTGGCGGGCGGCGGCCACGCGGCGGCGCTCGACGTGCTTGGCGACGCGCAGATGCCGCGAGATCGCGTAGTTCATCGCCGTCAGGAAGCCGTAGGTGCCCCGCACGAAGTGGCGGCGGCCGAGATAGGCCTTTAGGAAATTGCCCGGCAGCTCGACGAACACCCGCCAGGTCGGGATCACCACGCCCCGCGACTCCAAGTCGTCCGCCTGCTGGTCGGAGTAGCGGTTCAGCTTGTCGAGCTGGTCGCCGAGCGAGCGCACCGAGAAATGGTGGATCACGCCCCGGAGCCGGCCCGGCTTCACCCCCGGTTCCAGCGCCACCCGGTCGTGGACCGGCGAGGCGGCGTAGCGGCCCTTGTCCTTCCGGTAGAGCCGGACCGGCGTCAGCGTGTAGGCGAGCGGGTGCGGCTGGCCCTCGCCGGGGAAGATCTCGGCGATGCCGATCCGCCACGCCGGCCGGCGCGGCTCGCCCGCGGCCCAGAGGCCCCGGATCTCCCGGGCCAGCTCCGGCGGCACCACCTCGTCGGCGTCGAGGTTCAGGAGCCAGACGTGCCGGCACTGCTCCTCTGCGAAGCGCTTCTGCGGGCCGTAGCCCGGCCAGGGATGGTGCAGCACCCGCGCGCCCAGCGACTCCGCCAGGGACTGCGTGCCGTCGGTGGACCCGGAATCGACCACCACGAGGTCGTCGGTCAGGCCGCGGACCGCCCGAAGCGTCGCGCCGATCCGGTCCACCTCGTTGTGGGCGATGATGAAGACCGACAGCGGCAGGGGCCCGTCGGCTCCCGGGACCGGCCTGGGGGCGGCGGTGCCCGCCGGAGCGCGGCTCACGCCAGCCAGTCCGGCACCCGGTCGAGGGCGATCAGGGCGTCGACGTCGAGGCGCGGGCGGACCACCGCCGCGCGGTCGCCCCGCACCAGAACCTCCGGCACCAGCGGCCTTGTGTTGTAGGTGCAGGACTGCACCGCCCCGTAGGCGCCGGCGCTCATCACGGCGATCAGGTCGCCGGGCCTCACCTCCGGCATCTCGCGATTGAGGGCGAGGTAGTCGCCGCTCTCGCAGACCGGGCCGACCACGTCGGCGACGAGGCGCGGCGTCTCGGGACCCGGCTCGATGACCGGCCGCAAGCCGTGATAGGCCTCGTACAGGGTCGGGCGGATCAGGTCGTTCATCGCCGCGTCGACGATCACGAAGGTCCGCCCCTCGCTGTGCTTCACGTAGAGCACCCGCGTCAGCAGGATCCCGGCATTGCCGACGATCATCCGGCCGATCTCGAAGACCGGCCGCAGGCCGAGCGGGGCGAAATGCGGCCGCAGGGTCGCCGCCAGCGCGGCCGGGTCCGGCGGCGGCGCGTTATCGTCGCGGTAGGGGATGCCGAGGCCGCCACCGAAATCGATGTGGCGCAGGGGATGGCCGGCCGCCAGCAACTCCCGGGCGAGGCCGGCGAGCAGCCGGGCCGCGTCGGCGAAGGGCGCCAGATCGGTGATCTGGCTGCCGATATGCATGTCGACGCCGTGCACCGCGATCCCCGGCAGGGCGGCCGCAGCGGCGTAGACAGCCGGCGCCCGGGTGATCGGGATGCCGAACTTGTTCTCGTACTTGCCGGTGGAGATCTTGGCGTGCGTGCCGGCGTCCACGTCGGGGTTCACCCGGACCGAGACCGGCGCGCGGAGGCCGAGGCCCACCGCCACCTCGGACAGGACCGCGAGTTCCGGCTCACTCTCCACGTTGAAGCAGAAGATGCCGGCCCTCAGCGCGGCCTCCATCTCGGCGCGGGTCTTGCCGACTCCCGAGAACACGATCTTGCCGGGGTCCACACCGGCCGCCAGGGCCCGCTGCAGCTCGCCGCCGGAGACGATGTCCATCCCGGCGCCCCGGGCCGCGAGGGTCCGCAGGACGGCCTGGTTCGAGTTCGCCTTCATGGCGAAGCAGACCAGCGCGTCGTCGGCCGCGAACGCCTCCGCGAAGACGCGGAAGTGCCGCTCCAGCGTGGCGGTGCTGTAACAGTAGAACGGTGTGCCGACCTCCGAGGCGAGGCCGGTCAGGTCGACATCCTCGGCGTGCAGGCGGCCGTCGCGATAGTGAAAATGGTGCATCTCGGCCGTGTCTCGTCGCCGTATCTCGTCCCGCCGGAGCGCGGGCTGTTTCCCGTGAAACACCCCGCCGCAGGCCGCGGCGGGCGCGCGCCGGTGGCGGGGTCCGACCGAGTCCGAGCGGGGTCACCGGGCGCGCGGCACCGCGACGGCGTTCCGGCCTCCGCCCTCTACAGCAGCGGATCCAGAATGAAAGGCTCCTTCGGCACCCGGTAGCCGCGCCGCGCGCCGCGGCTGGTCTCGACCGGTGCCTCGGTGCCGCCCGGCGGGACCGCCGCCGCGGAGAGCTCGTCGCCGGCGCGCACCGAGGCCGGGTCCGGCTCCGGGGCGCCGCCGCCGAGGCCGACCGAGACCGGCAGCGTTCGCCGCCCGGTCGGCGCGTCCGCGCCGGTCTGCGCACCCGCCCGCGGGGCCGCCGTCTGGGGCGGCTCCAGCGCACCCCGCCGCCCGCAGGCGGAAGCCGCCAGGGCCACGAGGCCGGACACGGCGAGGAGTTTCAGGGCGGGTTTCGACAACATCGCGCGAGGGTCCGGCGGGCTCGGCACCGGCACGCGAGGGCCGGCGGGAGCGCTACCTTAGCCGTTGCCGCGTCCCGGCGCGAGCGCCCGTCCGCCACAGGCCGGCCGCGGCGCATGGTTGGGGCCCGTTCCCGCGGCTCCCGGCCCGGCCTCGACAGCCGGAAGGCGTCAGCCCCGACGCTCCTTGCCGCCCTGCGAGCCCTGCCGGTTCTTGGCGGGGGCGTTCTGCTGCTGCTCGGCCTCGTAGGCGTCGATCGCCCGGCGGCAGTTCTCGCTGAGCTTCTTCCAGTTCTTCTGGAAGCAGGCATCGGTGGCCGGATCGTCGGGGGCCAGGTTGCCGCAATAGGTCAGGTAGTCCCCGGTGCAGTACTTCTTCAGGGTCTCGTTGCCGCGCTTCGTCTGCTGCGCGGCTGCCGGCAGCGTCAGGGCAACGGCCGCCGCGACGGCGAGGACGATCGGCTTCAGGCGCATGGGTATCCGTACCATCTGTCGAAGTTGTGAATGCAGGACGCGTCGGCGATGCGATGATGCCTTTGCGTGGTCGAAACAAGGCAGTCATCGCAGGTTTTCGGTTGCGTTCCGGTCGCCAAACCCCGTTTCGGGGGTGGATCGGCTCAGACCCGCTCGGGTTCCGGCATCGCCGCCGCGGTCCGCGGCATCCGGCCCGGGGCCGTGAGGGCCTCGGCGACCTCGACGATTCGCCGGCGGAGATCGGCGTTCTCGCGCTCGATGCCGGCCTGCCGGTCCGGCGACAGGTTTCCGGCCCGGTCGTGGCGTTCGTTCTGGCGGTCGGCCACGGTCAGGGCCAGAGCTTCCTCGGCCGCCTTCAGGCTCGCGCGCAGGTCGTCGCGCTCGGCCGCCAGCGCGGCGGCGTCCGGTGCCGGCGCCGCGCCCTGCCGGAGCGCCAGGAGACTGTCGAGCAGGTCGGCATGGGCGTCCTCGAGAGCCTGGAGCGTGGCGAGGCTCGCGCTCCCGTCCTCCCGCGCCAGCGTCAGCTCGGTCTCCAGCTCCCGGGTCTTGGCCTGGGCCTGGGCGATCTCGGCGTCGCGGGCAGCGACGTCGCGCGCCAGGGCGGCGACCCGCATCGTCCCGGCCCCGATCGCCGCCATGTCGGCCTGCCGCCGCGCCTCGACGGTCTCGACCCGGCGCTCCAACCGGCGCTGCTGCACGGCAAACTGCGCGCGCAGGAAGTCGCGCTCGGCGGCGATCTCGGCCGGCGACAGGGGCAGGCGCGCCTCGGCCCGCCGACGCTCCAGGCGCGCGGCGCGGGCATTCAGGGCCGGCAGAAGCAGCAGGCCGCACAAGCTCGCCGCCAGGAAGCCCAGCGCGAAGATCATCACCGTTTCGATCACGAGGGTGCAGCCCGCGCATCCGGCCGGAAAACCCGACCCAACTCCACTCTAGCCCAGGTTGGCCGCGAGGGTGAAATCCCGCGGGGCCGGTCAATCAGAACGCGTTCCGACGCCGTCCCGGATCAAGGCCGGCTCAGGCCGGATCAGAACGGGTTCCACGTCGGCTCACGGGTGAACTTCAGATAGCCGACATTGATCCCGAGCCGCGCGCCGACGCCGCTGCGGATCGGCACGACGATGACCCGGTCGTTGACCACCGCGGTCATCCCGAAGCCGCCCACCAAGTAGGCGGAGCCGTCGACGCCGGCGAAGCGGCGGTACAGGTCGCGCACGTTGGGCAGGTTGTAGACCAGCATCATGGTGCGGGCGCCGTCGCCGCCGACATCGAAGCCGAGGGACGGGCCCTGCCAGTAGATGCGCCGCTTGCCGGCGTTGCGGGTGTAGAGCGTGCCCTCGCCGTAGCGGACGCCCGCCACCACGGCGCCGCCGCCCTCCTGGCCGAGGATGTAGCCGTTGGGCTCGCCCCAGCGCCGGCCCGCCTCCTCGACGGTGAGCGCGAGGCCGCGCGACACCGTACCGAAGAACCGGTGGCCGGATTCCACGATCTCGCCGGGACGGAAGGTCTCGGGCGTGTCGAGATCCTCGCCGGCCGCGCGGGCCGCGCCCGCGGCGCCGAGGAGGGAGCCGCTGAGGGGCGCACCCAGCGCCAGGCCGAGGCCCGCGCGCAGGAGGGTGCGGCGGTCGGTGCCGCGATCGTCTCGTGCCGTCATCGTTGCCTCCTCGCCCGGTTCGATTAACGGTTCGTGCGATGGACCTGTGCCGCTCTGTCCCGCCGGGCCGGCAGAGGCCGCGCCGGGCGGATGAGTCGGACCAGCTTCTGAGGGAATCCGCAAGATGTGGTTAACGCGTCCTGACCCCGCACTCCGCACGGCCGGGCGGTCGGGCGCGGGCGTCCCGCGTGCGGCGCTCACGCTCGCGCGGGCGGTGGGGCTGTCAGCCGCGCTGTCAGCCGCGCTGGCGGCCCTGCCGGCGGTGGCCCCCGGCCGCGCCGCCGCGGAGGAGGGCCTGACGGCCCGGACGCGGATCGAGCTGCTGACGCTCAACGGCTTCGACCCGGTCAGCTACTTCCTGGAGGGCGGGCCGCAGGCCGGTCTGGCCCGGTTCGAGCTGTCCTGGGGCGGCCAGGTCTGGCGCTTCTCCAGCGGCGCCAACCGCGCCGCCTTCCGGGACGACCCGCCCGCCTACGCGCCGCGTCTCGGGGGCTACGACGCCGCCGGGATCCTGGATGGCCGGCTGGTGGACGCCGATCCCCTGGTCTTCGCGGTGATCGACGAGCGCCTCTACCTGTTCCGGGATGCCGGGCGCCGCGCCCGGTTCCTGGCGGAGCCCGGTCTTGCCCGGCAGGCGGAGGCGGCCTGGCCGGCCGTGCGCCGCCTGCAGGATGTCCCGCCCGACGCCTCGCCCGACGCCTCGCCCAAGGTGCCGCCTACGGATGCGCCGCGCTGAGCGCCGCCGCCGGCCGGTCGCTCGCGCGGGCCGGCAGGGCGAGCCGCGGGGCCAGGGCGGGGTCCCCGAGGGCCGCGAAGGGACCGTTGCGGTGATCGGGTCCGTGCTGGCCGTAGCGGATCGGGCCGCCGCCCGGCACCACCACGCAGCCGCCCGCCGCCGCGACGATGTGGTCGCCCGCGGCCGTGTCCCATTCCATGGTCGGGCCGCAGCGGACGTAGATGTCGGCCTCGCCTGCGGCGATCAGCCCGAACTTCAGGGCGGACCCGACCTGGCGCGTCTCCACCACCGGCAGCGCCGCCAGGCAGGTGGCGGTCTCGGGATCGCCGTGCCGCCGGCTGCCCAGGGCGACGAGGCCCGTCCCCGGCGCCGCCCGCGCGCGGACCGGCCGCCCGGCCCCCGGCCGGCCCGCGATCACGGGGCCCTCCAAGGTCGCAGGGCCGGCCCACCAGACGCGGCCGAGGCCGGGGGCCGCCAGCGCGGCCGCCACCGGGCGGGCGCCAGACACCAGCGCGATGTTGACCGAGTAGTCCGGCGTCCCGGCGAGGAAGTCGCGCGTGCCGTCCAGGGGATCGACGAGGAAGAAGAGATCGGCGGGGCGGGTCGCGTCGCTCTGGGCGCGCTCCTCGGCCACGACCGCGATCCCGGGGAAGCGCCCGGCGAGGGCCTCGACGATCAGGTCCTCGGCCTCGACGTCGGCAGCGCTGGAGGGTGAGCCGTCCGGCTTCAGGGCGTGGGGGCAGGGACCCCGGTGGTAGCGGCGCAGGATCTCCCCCGCCGCGCAGGCCATCTCGGCGAGCGCCGCGGCGATCCGCTCACGCTCCGGTCCCGAGATCGTCGCCGCGCCCATCATGATGCCTCCCGACACCGCCCTGAATGCCCGAGCGGGGGGTGAATGTCGACGGCCACCGGCCGGAGCGCCGCCTCATTGGCGCTCCGGCAGCTCCCGCGCGGCGGCCGGCATCCGAACCGTCCGCCGGATCCGCGCCAGCAGGGCCTGGCTCCGGCGGCGGTGGCGGCGCAGCTCCGCCGCGAGGCCGCGCGCGTCCGGGAGGCCCACCGCCTTGGCGATCTGCCGGGACGCGGTCTCGGACGGTTCCGCGGCGGGATCGGTCATCACGAGCCGCTGCCACTGGTAGACGGCGTCGAGGAAGCCGTAGGTCTCGGCGAGGGCCTCGCCCGCCGCCGCGGGCAGGAGGCCGCGCGCCGCCGCCTCGCGGAAGAGCGACTCCGCGCCGAGGCCGATGCAGCCGGGCCAGTCGCGTGCCTGGCTCAGCACGATGGCCTGGGCGAGGAAGTCGAGGTCGAACAGCGCGCCGGGGGCGAGCTTCAGGTCGTAGGGGCCGGCATGGCCCCGCTCCCGCGCGACCAGGGCCCGCATCGCGCCCGCCTCGGCGCAGACGGCGGCGGTCTCGCGCGGCTGCCGGAGGATCCCGGCGATCGCGGCCGTGACGTCGGCCGCCAGGGTGGCGTCGCCGGCGACGACCCGGGCACGGGCGAGGGCCATGTGCTCCCAGAGCTCCGCCTCGCCGCCGTGATAGGCCGCGAAGCCGCTGAGTTGCACGGCGGGCGGGCTGTGGCTGCCGTAGGGCCGCAGCCGCAGGTCGACCGCGTAGAGCCGGCCGCGCCGCGTGGCCGTGGTGAGCGCCGCGAACACGCGCTGCGCCAGACGGTTGTAGGCCACCACGGCGTCGAGGGGACGCCGTCCGTCGCTGGTGCGGTTCTCCGGGTCGAAATCGTACAGGAACACGAGGTCGAGGTCGGATTCCGCGCTGAGCTGGCGGGATCCGAGGCGGCCGAGCGCCAGGATGCAGCAGCGCCCCGCCGGCACCGCGCCGTGGTCCAGGGCGAATCGGCGCTCCTCCGCCTCCAGGCTCAGCGCCACCGTGGCCTCGGCGATCGCCGCGTAGGCCTCCCCGGCCTGGCGCGGGGTGAGGATGCCCGACAGCAGGCGGGCGCCCGTAACGAAGGCCATCTGTCGGGTGGCGTCCCGGCAGCGGTCGAGGCTCTCCTCGTGGCTTGCCGGCTGGCCCAGGAGCGACCGGTACTGCGCGCGGACCTCGTCGGGATCCGTGGTCGGCGTCACGAAATCGGCGTCGAGCACGGTGTCGAGGACGTGCGGGCTCAGGCCGACCGTGTCGGCGAGGCGCGGCGCCGTCCCCAGGATGTCGGCGAACAGCAGGCGCAGGCGCTCGTGCGAGCGCAGGATGGCGAGGAGTTCGGCCACCGCGGGCATCCGCGCGAAGGCCCGGTCGAGGGCGAGGAGCGCCGCGTCGGGGTCGGCGGTGCCGCCGAGCGCGCGCAGCAGCGCCGGGAGCATCTCGGCGAGGATCTCCCGGGCCCGGCCGGTCCGCAGGGCCGGGCGGCGCCCGAGATGCCAGCCCTGCACGGTCTCCCAGGCCAGGGGCGGATCCCGGAACCCGAAGGCGCCGAGCCGCGCCAGGGTCTCGGGATCCGGCTCGCTCTCGCCGAAGACCAAGGCGGTGCCGTCGGCGCCGGCCTCCGGCTCCGCCTCGAACAGCAGGGCGTAGTGCGCCTGGACCCGGCCGGCATGGTGGAGCAGGGCCGCCTCGAAGGCGGGCAGGTCGGGGAAGCCCGCGAACAGGGCGAGCGCGGTCAGCGCCTCGGTCCCGGTGGGCAGGCGCTGGGTCTGCTCGTCCCGGATCATTTGGATCCGGTGCTCGAGGGTGCGCAGGAACGCGTAGGCCGCGGAGAGCTCGTCCCGGGCCCGCCCGTCGATCCAGCCCTCCGCGACGAGCTCGCCGAGCATCGCCACGGTCCGGCGGCCCCGCAGGGCCGGTTTGCGGCCGCCGAAGACGAGCTGCTGGGTCTGGACGAAGAACTCGATCTCCCGGATGCCGCCGCGGCCGATCTTGATGTCGTGGCCGCCGACCGCGATGGTCTCGTGGCCGCGGACCATGTGGATCTGCCGCTTCAGGGCGTGGATCTCGGCGATGGCCGGGAAGTCGAAGTGCCGGCGCCAGATGAACGGCGCGAGTTCCGCCAGGAAGGCCTCGCCGGCCGGGATGTCGCCGGCGATCGGCCGGGCCTTGATGAAGGCCGCGCGCTCCCAGTTCTGGCCGAGCGTCTGGTAGTAGTCGAAGGCGAAGCCGGTGGAGAGCGCCACCGCGGTCGAGCCCGGGTCCGGCCGCAACCGGTAGTCGATGCGGTGGACGTAGCCGTCGGCGGTCCGGTCGGCCAGGAGCTTCACCAGCCCCTGCGCCAGCTTGACGAGGAAGGGCTTCGGATCGCCCCCGGTCGCCGCGGCGGCGGGCTCGGCCTCGTAGAAGACGACGAGGTCGATGTCGCTGGAGTAGTTCAGCTCGCAGCCGCCGAGCTTGCCCAGGCCCAGGACGATCAGGCCCGAGCCGTCCTGCGGCGCCTCCGGATCCCTGGGCCGGTACCGCCCGGCCGCCATCCCCTGCCGGAGGAGCGCCTCGACCGCCCCGCTCACCGAGGCGTCGGCGAAGGCCGACAGGGCGCCGGTCACCGCGTCGAGGTCCCAGCAGCCGCCGAGATCCGCCAGGGCGACCAGGAGGGCGTGGGCCTCCCGGTTGGCGCGCAATTGCCGGCCGACCTCGGCGAGGTCGGGATTCGCCCCGCAGGCGGCGCCGACGGCGCGCTGCCGCGCGATGATATCCCGGCTCGCCGCGTCCGGCGGCTGATCCAGCAGGGCGACGAGCCGCTCGGGCGACCGGGTGGCCGCCCGCCAGAGGAAGGGGGAATGATCCGCCAGCCCGAGGAGCAGGTCCCGGCAGGGCGGCGTCAGGAAGCCGGCCGGCAGCGCCGGCGCGAGCTCGGCGAGCCGGGCCCGCGCGGCGTCGGGGTCGGCGAGCCCGAGCTGGGGGCGCAGGCCCGCGCGCAGCGGCGTGGCTGACCCGGCGGCCGCTCCCTTCGCCGCTCCCTTCGCGGGGGCCTTCGCCGGTCCGTTCGGGAGACCGGTCTCATCTTTCATGCCGCATCCTCCCTGGCGCGACGGGGCCGGCATCGTAGCCGACCGGGCCGCCCGTGTCCGGTCCGGCGCGCATGGCTTGCGGCGCCCGCCGCGCGTTCGCGATGCGGCCAGGACCGGGCAGCGGCGACGCGTTCGCGGCCGCGCGGGCCCGGAATCGGGGGCCGTCCCGGCCTTCCGTCCGATCCGGTAACGCTTTTCAAAGCCGACCGTGGCGTCTATCCGTGCGGACCGGTCGTCGCCCCCGGTCCGGCCCGCGGGCCGCGCGGGATCCCTTCGGGCGACTCGATCGCCGCAGGGGCGGCCGAGGACCGGGCGACCGAGAACCGGGCGGCCGGGAACCGGCAGCCCCAATCGGGGCCCCGGCCCGCAGACGTCCGCACCTCAGATCCGCCCGCCCGGAGCGCACCATGTCCTCCCCGACCTCGCCCACCCTGACTCTCGACGGCCTCGACCTCGCCGCCCTGCTCTGCTCCCGCGTCTGCCACGACGTGATCAGCCCCGTCGGCGCGATCGTGAACGGGCTCGAGGTCCTGGAGGACGACCAGGACGAATCGATGCGGACCTTCGCCCTGGAGCTGATCGGGAAGAGCGCCCGCCAGGCCTCGGCGCGGCTGAAATTCGCCCGCATCGCCTTCGGGGCCGCCGGCTCGGCCGGCGCCTCGATCGACCTCGCCGACGCCGAGAGCGTGGCCAAGGGCATGTTCTCCGACGACAAGACCAAGCTGACCTGGAGCGCCCCGCAGGCCCTGTTCCCGAAGAACAAGGTCAAGCTCCTACTCAATCTCGTGATGGTCGCCACCTCGGCGATTCCCCGGGGCGGCCTGATCGACGTAGTCGTCTCCGGCGACGGCGAGGCGCCCACGCTGGTGCTGAAGGCCAAGGGCTCGCATGCCCGCATCCCGCCCCACGTCGAGGAGCTGATGGCCGGCAGCCCCGAGAGCGGCACCGTCGACGCCCACGGCATCCTGCCGTTCTACGCCGGTCTCGTGGCCCGGGCCGCCGCCATGGATGTCCGCTTCGCTATCGAGGGCGATGAAGTGACTATCACCGCCACGCCCGCAGTGATCGACGCGCCCGAAGGCCGCGATGGAGAGGCTTCGGACACGGCGCTGGCGTGAAACTCTGAAAAAGGTGCCGCGCGGGGCCGGGATGGAAACGCTTCCCTAACCCCGCGCGAGTAAGTAGGTTGCGCGAGACCTTCTCCGCGTAACGAGTAGCGCCTATGGACGACCTGCTTCGCGAGTTTCTGACCGAGAGCGGGGAGCATCTCGACACGGTCGATGCAGAATTGGTTCGATTCGAACAGGATCCGAACAACGAGACTATTCTGCGGAACATTTTCCGACTCGTTCACACGATCAAGGGAACCTGCGGGTTCCTCGGCCTCCCGCGGCTGGAAGCTCTGGCGCACGCTGCCGAGACCTTGATGGGTCGCTTCCGCGACGGGCTGCCCGCCACGTCGAATTCCGTCACCCTGATCCTGCTGACGCTGGACCGGCTGAAGGCGATCCTGGCCGATCTGGAGGCCACCGGCACGGAGCCCGCGGGCTCGGACGACGACCTCATCTCCGCCCTGGAGCGCATGGCCGAGGGCTCGCCCGAGCCGGAGGCCGCCGCCCCGCCGCCGCCGCCCGAGCCGGTCCTGCCCGATCCGGTGGTCCGCGAGCTGAAGCCCGGCGAGGTCTCCCTCGACGACCTGGAGGCCGCCTTCCTGGCCGCTCCCGGTCCGGACGAATCGGACTTCCTCCCGCCGCCGGCCCCCGTGGCCGCGATGCCCGCCCCCGCGGCCGCCGTCGCCCCGGCGCCCGCGCCCGCCGTCAGCGCGGCGCCCAAGGCCGAGAAGAAGCCCGAGCCCGTCGAGGCCGAGAAGACCGAGAAGGCCGAGCCGGCGCGCGCCGAGAAGGTCGAGGGCGCCGAGGGCGAGACGACCGCCGCCGCCAAGAACCAGACCATCCGGGTGAACGTCGACACGCTCGAACACCTGATGACGATGGTCTCCGAGCTGGTGCTGACCCGCAACCAGCTCCTCGAGATCGCCCGCCGGCACGAGGATTCGAGCTACAAGGTTCCGCTGCAGCGCCTGTCGCACGTCACCGCCGAGCTGCAGGAAGGCGTCATGAAGACGCGCATGCAGCCGATCGGCAACGCGTGGCAGAAGCTGCCGCGCGTGGTGCGCGACCTCTCGGCCGAACTCGGCAAGCAGATCGACCTCGTGATGGTCGGCAACGAGACCGAGCTCGACCGCCAGGTCCTCGAGGTCATCAAGGACCCGCTGACCCACATGGTCCGCAACTCGGCGGATCACGGCCTCGAATCGACCGCCGAGCGCGTGGCGGCGGGCAAGCCCGCCCGCGGAACGATCCGCCTCGCCGCCTACCACGAGGGCGGCACGATCACGATCGAGATCGCCGACGATGGCAAGGGCCTGAACCTCGCGGCCATCCGCAAGAAGGCGGCGGAGCGCGGCCTCGCCTCCCAGGCCGATATCGAGCGGATGACCGACGCCCAGGTCGCCAAGTTCATCTTCCACGCCGGCTTCTCGACGGCGGCGGCGGTGACCTCGGTCTCGGGCCGCGGCGTCGGCATGGACGTGGTCAAGACCAACATCGAGACCATCGGCGGCCTGATCGACATCGCCACCACCGCGGGTCGCGGCACCACCTTCACCATCAAGATCCCGCTGACGCTGGCGATCGTGGCCGCCCTGATCGTCCGGGCCGGCGAGCACCGCTTCGCCCTGCCGCAGGTGGCGGTGCTGGAGCTGGTCCGGGTCGATGCCGGGGCGCAGCGGGTCGAGCACATCAACGGCGCGCCGGTGCTGCGCCTGCGCGAGCGGCTGCTGCCGATCGTCTCGCTCACCGGCCTGCTCGGCCAGACGAGCCCGGGCGCGGAGACGGACCAGGCCGGCTTCGTGGTGGTCGCCCAGGTCGGGCGCGAGCGCTTCGGCATCCTCGTCGACGAGGTCTTCCACACGGAGGAGATCGTCGTGAAGCCGATGTCGGTGAAGCTGCGGCACATCCCGATGTTTGCCGGCAACACGATCCTCGGCGACGGCGCCGTGGTGCTGATCGTCGATCCGAACGGCGTGGCCCGTCAGGTGGCGCAGGGCGTCCAGGGCAGCGGCGGCCACATCGACGCCGACGCCGACGAGGCCGTCGAGATGGCCGACACCAAGACCACGCTCCTGGTGTTCAAGGGCGGCCAGGGCAGCTTCAAGGCGGTGCCGCTGTCGCTGGTCACCCGTCTCGAGGAGATCGAGTGCGCCAAGGTCGAGTGGCTCGGCGGCCGCGCGCTGATCCAGTACCGCGGGCGCCTGATGCCCCTGGTCCCGGCCGACGCGGCGATCACCATCAAGTCGGAGGGGACGCAGGCCCTGGTGGTGTTCTCCGACGGCGAGCGCGCCATGGGTCTCGTGGTCGACGAGATCGTCGACATCGTCGAGGAGCGCCTCGACATCGAGATCGCGGCCGACCGGTCGGACCTGATCGGCTCGGCGGTGCTGCGGGGCCGGGCGACCGACATCATCAACATCGCCCACTTCCTGCCGCTGGCCTACGACGACTGGGCGCGCGGCCTGAAGCGGCCCGAGCAGATCTCCACGGTCCTTCTGGTCGACGACTCGGCCTTCTTCCGCGACATGCTGAGCCCGGTGCTGAAGGCCGCGGGCTACCAGGTGGTCACGGCGTCGAGCGCCGAGACGGCCCTGTCGACCCTCCAGTCCGATCTGCAGATCGAGGTGGTGGTCACCGACCTGGAGATGCCGGGTCGCAGCGGCTTCGACCTCGTCGCCGCGATGCGGCGGGCCGAGCCGCGCCTCGCCGGGCTCCCGGTGATCGGCCTCACCGGCGCGATCGGCGCCGACGCGGTGGAGAAGGCGCGGGCGCTGGCGATCAGCGACCTCGTGGCGAAGTTCGACCGCAGCGGCCTGATCTCGGCGCTGGCCGAGATCGGCGCCGCCACGGTGTCGAAAGCCGCCTGAGCCGCCGCGCCGCCCGCCCCGGGCGATCGACCCCGGCCGATCGCTCCAAGCCGATCGACCCAGGCCGATCGCGACGATCGCGACGAACGAATCCGGAGAGTTCCGATGCAGGCTGCCAACGCCAACACCAGCGGCGCCACCACCAACGGCGCCGAGACCGGCGCCACCGACGACTTCGTCACGGTCTTCGTCGGCGAGACGCTGTTCGGCCTGGCGATCGAGCGGGTCCACGACGTCTTCGTCCCGTCGGGCGTGACGCCGGTTCCCCTGGCGCCGGCCGAGATCGTCGGCCTGCTGAACCTGCGCGGCCGGGTCGTGACGGCCATGAGCCTGCGCCGGCGCCTGGGCCTGCCGGACGCGGAGGCCGAGGCGGACGGCAGCAAGGCCAGCCCGAAGATGGCGATCGGCCTGGAGCAGGCCGGCGAGACCTTCGCGCTGGTGGTCGACGGCGTCGGCGAGGTGCTCAAGCTCGGCGCCGACAGCCGCGAGGCGGTGCCGATCAACCTGGATCCGCGCTTCCGCGACCTCGCCACCTGCGTCCACCGCCTCGACGGGCGGCTCCTGGTGATCCTCGACGTGGACGCGCTCCTCGGCTTCACGCCCGCCGGCGCCAAGGCGGCTTGAGGGAGAGGTCGATGAAGGCGCCCCACGAGACCACCTGCCTGGTGGTGGACGATTCCGCGGTGATCCGGAAGGTCGCCCGGCGGATCATCGAGGATCTCGGCATGAACGTCAGCGAGGCCGAGGACGGCAGCGCCGCCCTCGAAGCCTGCGCGGCCAGCATGCCGGACGCGATCCTGCTCGACTGGAACATGCCGAACATGGACGGCTACGCGTTCCTCCAGGCCCTGCGCCAGAGCGAGGGCGGGGGCGCGCCGAAGGTCCTGTTCTGCACCACCGAGAACGACGTCGGGGCGATCGCCCGCGCCCTCCGGGCGGGGGCCGACGAGTACATCATGAAGCCCTTCGACCGCGACATCCTGACGGCCAAGCTCGAACAGGTCGGACTCGTCGCCGACGCGGCCTGATCGCCTGCTCCCTGACCCGCGGCCCGAGCCCCGCGACCCTGCACCCGAGGCAATCATCATGGCCCTGAGTCCCGCGGTCGCCCCGCTGCGCACGCCGCCAACCCAGAGCACGACCTCATCGGCCACGGCGATCCGTGTCCTGGTGGCCGACGACTCGGCCGTGGTGCGCGGCCTCGTGGCACGCTGGATCGGCGAGGCCGGGTTCGAGCTCGTCGGCACGGCCTCGAACGGCCGGATCGCCCTCGAGCTGATGGCCAAGCACGACCCGGACGTGGTCCTGCTCGACATCGAGATGCCGGAACTCGACGGCACGACCGCGCTGCCGCGCATGCTCGCCATGAGCCCGAGCGTGCAGGTCGTGATGATGTCGACGCTGACGACGCGCAACGCCGACATCTCGCTGAAATGCCTCGCCCTCGGCGCGGTGGACTACATCGCCAAGCCGGAGAGCAGCCGCGGCGTCACCACCTCGGACACGTTCCGGGTCGAGCTGATCGAGCGGGTTCGCGTATTCGGCTCCGCCCGCGCGCGGAACCGGCGCCCGGTCACCGCGCCCGCGGGCCACGCCCCGGGGCATCACGCCGCCCCCGCGCCGGCGGCCGCGCCGGCCGCGGCGCATCCGGCGCCGGCCGCCGCGGCGCGCCCCGCGACCCCCTTCACCCTGCGGCCCAAGGTCCGCACCCGGACCCAGCCCCGGGCCCTTCTGATCGGCTCCTCCACGGGCGGGCCGCGGGCCGTGGGCGAGATGCTGGAGGGCATCGGCGCGGCCGCCCTGCGGCGCCTGCCGGTCCTGATCGTCCAGCACATGCCGCCGATCTTCACGGCGGTCTTCGCCGAGCACCTGTCCACCCGCACCGGGCTCCCTGCGGCCGAGGGCAAGGCCGAGGAGCGGGTCGAGCCGGGCCGCATCTACGTGGCCCCGGGCGGCCGCCACATGGGGCTGGCCGCCGGGGCCGGCGGCCCGATCATCAAGCTCACCGACGGCCCGCCGGTGAATTTCTGCCGTCCCGCGGTCGACGTCCTGTTCAAGGACGCGGCGGTGGTGTTCGGCGCCGCCACCGCGACCGTGATCCTCACCGGCATGGGCTCGGACGGGACCAACGGCGCCCGGGCGCTCACCGAGGCCGGCGGCCCGGTCCTCGCCCAGGACGAGGCCACCAGCACGGTCTGGGGCATGCCGGGCAGCGTCGCGCGGGCCGGGCTCGCCGAGGCCGTGCTGCCGCTGCCCGAACTCGCGACGGCGCTGCGCGCCATGATCACGGGGCAGCCGGCATGACCGAACTCGAGTTCGAATTCCTGCGCACCTTCCTGAAGCAGCGCTCCGGCCTCGCGCTGACGCCGGAGAAGCGCTACCTCGTGGAGAGCCGGCTGACCCCGGTCTGCCGCCGCTTCGGGCTCGCCAGCCTCGGCGACCTGATCGGCACCCTCAAGCTCGCCCAGAACAGCACGATCGAGCGGGCCGTGGTCGAGGCCATGACCACGAACGAGACCTTCTTCTTCCGCGACCGGATCCCGTTCGACCTGTTCCGCGACACGCTCCTGCCCGACGTGCTGGTGCGCAATGCCGGCCGTCGCCGGCTGCGGATCTGGTGCGCGGCGGCCTCCACCGGGCAGGAGCCGTACTCGCTGGCCATGCTCCTCCAGGAGGCGGCGCCGCGGCTCGCCGGCTGGCAGGTGGAGATCGTCGCCACCGACCTGTCGACCGAGGTGATCGAGAAGGCCAAGCTCGGGCTGTACAGCCATTTCGAGGTCCAGCGCGGCCTGCCGGTGCAGTGGCTGATCAAGTACTTCACCCAGGTCGGCGAGCAGTGGCAGATCGCCCAGAGCCTGCGCAGCATGGTGGATTACCGGCAGCTCAACCTGCTGCACAGCTTCGCCTCGCTGGGCCAGTTCGACGTGATCTACTGCCGCAACGTGCTGATCTACTTCGACGCGCCGACCAAGTCGGACGTCCTGGCGCGGCTCGCGGCGCAGCTCGCCCCGGAGGGCGCGCTCCTGCTCGGCGCCGCCGAGACGGTGATCGGCCTGACCGACCGGCTGTCGCCGAACCCGAAGCATCGCGGCCTCTACGGCCACGCCGAGGCCGCGGCGCGCCCGGCCGAAGCGGCGCCGCTGCGCATGGCCGCGAGCCTCTGAGCGGCGCGATCGGGGTTCTTCCCGGCCGCGCCGACGCGGCCGTCCCGTCACCGAGGCCGTCCCCTCACCGCAGCGGGGATCCGGGCGATCGCGGAAACGCGGCCTTAAGGATCGCGTGGGTAATTTGCACACGGACCCGCCGCCGGGCGAATCCGGCTCATCCGTGACCCGAGCCCCCCAATGAGTACCGTCTCATCCACCGCGACAGCGCAGCTCGCCGCGCAGCGATGGTCGCCGCCGCCGTCGCCCAAGACACAGATGTCGGACACGATCAGCAGCGCGCTGTCGGCCGGCACGATCAGCAGCACTGACGCGACGGCGCTCACGAGCGCCCTGAGCAGCATCGATTCGAGCCTGTCGTCGGACAGTTCGGCCTCGAGCAGCACCGCGACAGGGTCGAAGCTCGATCCGTCCTCCATGAAGGACCGGATCGACGGCCTGATCGCCGATCAGGTCAGCAGCGGCAGCCTCACCGCCGACCAGGCCACGGAGCTGAAGAACCTGTTCGCCAGCCACGGCCGGAGCACCCAGAGCACCGACGCCGCGGGCGACGAGACCGGCGCCGTCGCCGGTCCGGACGGCCCGCCGCCCGGGCCCCCGCCCGGCCCGCCCCCGGGAGACGCCGCCGCGGGCGGCGCCGGGACTGGCATGTCGGCCTCCGCGTCGGCGACGACCACCTCGGCGGCGGGGACGACGAACGACCTGCTGTCCACCTTCATCCAGCAGCTCCAGAGCAGCCAGTCGGGCAGCGCCGGCTACGGGGCGAGCGGCACCGCCAACAGCGGCACCGTCTCGGCGCTCCTGCTCGACTTCCGCAGCTGAGGCCGCGGCCCGTCCCGGCGAGGGGCCGGGGCGCGAGGTCGGGGCGCGAGGTCGGGGCGCGAGGTCGGGGCGCGAGGTCGGGGCTCGCTCGGCGGGCCTCCCGCCCGGCGCATCGCCCGCCTGCGCGCGGCGGGGTCGACCCCGGCCGCGCGACGCGGCATCACGGCGTCGGACAGGGTCGGGAGAGACGGCATGGCGGCAGGATCGGGGACCGGGTTGCCCAAGGTCGCGTTCATCGGCACGGGCGGGACGATCTCGTCCCTCGGCCGCGACGCCCTCGACATCCTCGACTACACCGCCACCGACCGGCGCCTCGAGGCCGGCGCGATCCTGGACGCCGTCCCGGAACTCGCGACGGTGGCCGCGGTGGTGCCGGTGCCGTTCCGGGCGGTCCCGAGCCCGGCGATCGGCTTCGCCGAGTGGCGCGACCTCGTGCGCCTGTGTGAGCGCCTCGCGGCGGAGCACCCGGATCTCGCCGGCATCGTCATCGGGCACGGCACCGCCACCCTGGAGGAGACCGCCTACGCCCTCGGCCTCACCCTGACGGTGGATCTGCCGGTGGTGCTGGTCGGCTCGCAGCGGCCGATGAGCGCCCTCTCCACCGACGCCAAGCTCAACCTCGTGGCGGCCGTGCGCACGGCCGCGGCGCCGGCCTCCCGCGGGCGCGGCGTGCTGGTGGTGCTCAACGACGAGATCCAGGCGGCCCGCGAGGTGACCAAGACCTCGGTGGCCCGGCTCCAGACCTTCCGGACCCCGGATTTCGGCGTGCTCGGCCACGTCGATGGCGAGTCCGTCCGCTACTACCGCCGCTCCGAGCGGGCGCACGCGCCGGGCACGCCCTTCGACATCCGGACCCTGCCGGCGCTGCCGCGGGTCGACGTCGCCTACGGGTACGCCGACGCCGACGGCACCGCGGTCCGGGCCTTCCTGGCCGCGGGCGCGCGCGGCCTCGTCGCGGCCGGTCTCGCGCCGGGCATGACCCCGCCCGCCGAGGCCGAGGCCCTGGAGGCGGCGGCAGCCGCCGGGATCGTGGTGGTGATGTCGACCCGGGCCGGCAGCGGCGTGGTCCCGCTCACCACCCGGCTGCGCAGCCGCGGCATCCTCAGCGCCGACAACCTCACCCCGCAGAAGGCCCGGATCCTGCTCGCCCTGGCGCTGACCGTCACGGCGGAGCCCGAGGCGGTGGCGCGGCTGTTCGCGACCTACTAGCGACGCGTCCCGGGACCGGTCGCCCGCCCCGCCGAGCCCTCAACGCCTCCTTCCGGCCGGTCCCGCACGGTCCCCGCCGCGCGCGAACCCTGTCGCGGCCCGTGGCGCGCGCCGGCGATGTCGGCCGACCATGCGGGCCGCATGTGCGATTTGGTCCAGAAAGTCCTGCCGGGCCCGGATAGGTCAAGGATCAGTCCGGTGCAGTCCAGCCGAAGGGTTTTTCGCCCGGAAGACTGTCAGCGGACGAAGAAGGTTCGGGAACACGCCTTCAGCATTGCGGAAGATGCTCGGGATCGGCTTCCGCGCAGGGCATGACGGTTCGCGTGCCCGCACAGGGATTCACGGCCATGCGCGCGACATCCATCGTCTCCATGTCTCTGGCGCTCTCGGTCCTGTCCGGGCTGGGCGCACAGGCGGAGACCGCCGGGAGCCTCTCCACGACGACGGCCGTCAGCGGCAGCGCCGCCGCGATGTACAATCTCGGAATCCTCTACATCAACGGCCAGGGCGTGAAGCAGGATTTCGGTACGGCCGGACGCTGGTTCGAGAAGTCGGCTGCCGGCGGTGACGTCGACGCCATGCTCAACCTCGGCAGCCTGTACTACAACGGCCAGGGCGTGAAGCAGGACTACGCCGCCGCGGCCGCGTGGTTCGAGAAGGCCGCCCTGGCGGGCAACGCCGAGGCCATGAACAACCTCGGCAGCCTCTACGATGCCGGCCAGGGCGTGACGCAGGACTACGCCACCGCGCGCAGTTGGTACGAGAAGGCGGCGGTCGCCGGCGCCGCGTCGGCCCTGTACAATCTCGGCCTACTCTACGCCAACGGTCAGGGCGTCGGGCAGGATTACGGCGCGGCCGCGTCCTGGTTCGGGAAGGCCGCCGCCGCCGGCAACGTTGACGCGATGAACGCCCTCGGCAGCCTGCACCTCAACGGTCAGGGCGTGAAGCGGGACGCCGCGGCCCGCCGCTGGTTCGAGCGGGCGGTCGCCGGCGGCAACGTGGACGCGATGAACAACCTCGGCAGCCTCTACCTGAACGGCCAGGGCGTGAAGACGGACGCCGCCGCGGCCCGCCGCTGGTTCGAGAAGGCGGCCGCCGCCGGCCACGCGGAGGCGATGAACAATCTCGGTTTCCTCTACGTCAACGGTCGCGGGGTGAAGCAGGATTTCGAAGCCGCCCGGCGGTGGTTCGAGAAGGCCGCCGGCGGCGCCGCGGCGGCGAACATCCCCGGCGACATCGCGCTCCGCTAGAGCCGTTCCCTGTCGGTTCGGGACGGAGGTGATCGCCGGGCCCGTGCCGAACGAGGCACCGGTGCCCTCTTCCGCGAGGGAGAGGGGGCCTGGCGCGGCTGCCGGGACCGGAGTTGCCGCCCTTCCCAACCGTCGCAAAACGATCGGGAGCGGCTCTTGGGCGGGGTCGCGGTCGGGGCGCGCACGTGTCATGCCTGCGGGCGCGGTCCCCACCGGACCGGATGGGGCGAGGATACGGCTCGGATGGGGCCAGGATGGGCCCCCTCCGTCTCCGACGCGACCCGTCCGCAGGGACCAGACATCGATGCCGCTGATCGACCCCGCCCGCTCGCTCCTCCTCGTCATCGACGTTCAGGCCCGGCTGATGCCGACGATCGCGGAAGGGGACGGGGTCGTCGCCAATGCGGGCCGCCTCCTCGCCGCCGCGCAGCTGCTCGACGTCCCGGTCCTGGTCACCGAGCAGAATGCCGGCGGCCTCGGGCCGACCGTGCCGGCCCTGGCGCCCGAGCCCGGGACGGCTTTCGCGAAGATGAGCTTCGGCGCGACCCGGACGCCCGGCTTCCTCGAGCGCCTGCCCGCGGACCGCGACCTCGTGGTCAGCGGCTGCGAGGCGCATGTCTGCGTGCTGCAGACGGTTCTCGGGCTGCGCGAGTCCGGCCGCCGCGTCGCCGTGGTGGCCGACGCCGTGGGCTCGCGGCGGATCGAGAACCGGGAGGCGGCGCTCGCCCGTATGGCGGCCCACGGCACCGAGATCGTCACGACCGAGATGGTGGCGTTCGAGTGGCTCGGCACGGCGCGGCACAGGCGGTTCCGCGACGTCGTCAGGCTCATCAAGTAGGCGCCGCGGCGGTCCTCGCAGCGGCGCGCGCCTCAGGAGCCGTCGAGGGCCGCGCGGGTCTGCGGATCGGGTCCGATGTCGTCGGTGCCGGTCATGCCCAGCACCTCGATCAGGCGGGTCCGGGCGCGGCTGACCCGGCTCTTGATCGTGCCCACCGCGACGCCGCAGATGGCCGCGGCCTCCTCGTAGGTGAAGCTCTGGGCGCCGACCAGGACCAGCGCCTCGCGCTGGGCCGGCGGCAGCCGGTTCAGCGCGCTCTGGAACTGCGCCATCTCCATCCGGATCTCCTGCTCGGGGAGGGCGGTCAGGCGCCCGGCATGGAGGCCGTCGGCGTCCTCCACCTCGCGCTTGCGCTTGCGCTGCTCCGAGTAGAACAGGTTCCGCAGGATCGTGAACAGCCACGCGGTCAGGTTGGTCCCGCGGCGGAAGCTTGCGGCGTTGACCCAGGCGCGCACGAGCGTGTCCTGCACGAGGTCGTCCGAGCGGTCGAGGTCGTAGGTCAGCGAGAACGCGAAGGCCCGCAGCGCCGGGATCGCCCCCAGCAGGAGGTCGCGCATCTCCGCGTCGGCGCCCCGGGGGGCCGGACCGGATCCGCTCCCCGCGGGGGCGGCTTGCAGCATCAGGGTCATCGCGAGGCCTCCGTGTCGGAGTGTGCGGCGAGCTCGTCGAGCAGCGTCCGGAGCCGGTCCGGGATCGGCAGGGCCAGGACGCCCGCGTAGTGCAGGCGCAGGCCGCGCCCGATCCGGTCCCGCGCGCCGTCGTCGATCGGCCGGCCGGGTCCGCCGACCGGCACCGGGCGTGATGCGGCCGCGGCGCCCGGTCCGGCCGGGTCCGCCGCGCCGGCGGAGCCCGGAATCCCTGGATCGTCCTCGGTCCCTGACATGGTCGCGCCCCCCGGTCGTGCGCGATGGGGCCCCGAGGGGCCCGGCGGTCCGCCGGACCGTTGTCCCCATCGGTTCGGCGAAGACGCGTCTCATCGCCTTCCGGCAGCGCTGGTAAGCGCGACGGATTTAATCGGTTCTGAACCCCGCATTCATCCAATTTTAATCTTAAAATAGCCCAGCTTGCGCCGAGTTTAGTCCATAAAGTCTCAGATACAATTCAGAAATACTTGTGTTCAGCTTGGCCGTGGCGACACTCGTCCTCCGTGCCTGAACGCGGGATGAGCGCACCGCGCCCCCGGCCAAGCGCGCCGCGACGGCCCCGCTCAGAGCTTCACGCCCTCGAGATAGCCGCGGTTCCAGGTCGGGCTGATCAGGATCTCGTTGACGCAGACGGAGGCCGGCAGGCGGGCGACGAACAGAATCGTCTCGGCGAGATCCTCCGGCTGGAGCATGCGCCCGCGATCCTCCGCGGTGACCGGGACTGGCCGCTTGTCGAGGAGGGGCGTCGCGACCTCGCCGGGGCAGATGCAGCAGGACCGGATGCCGTGCCCGCACTCCTCTTGGTTCAGGCTCTCCGAGAGCGCCACGAGCCCGTGCTTGGCGGCGGAATAGGCCGGTCCCGTCAGCTTGGAGACGTAGCGGCCGGCCCAGGAGGAGACGTGAATGATCAGGCCGCTCCGCTGCGCCCGCATGGTCGGCAGCACCGCCCGCGCCGCGTAGAAGGGGCCGTTGAGATTGACGCCGACCACGGCGTCGATCCCGGCCGGCGTGATCTCGCTCCAGCCGCGCCGCGGCACGTTGAGGCCCGCCGAGTTCACCAGCAGGTCGCAGCGCCGCCACGCGGCGTGAACCGCCTCCCAGGCGCGCTGCACGTCGTCGGCCACGCCCATGTCGGCCGGGGCGACCAGCGCCTCGCCGCCCGCCGCGCGGACCATCTCCGCGGTGCGCGCGAGGGCCTCCTGACCCCGTCCGGTGAGCGCGACCCGCATGCCGGCCCGCGCCAGCGCCACGGCGGCCGCCTGCCCGATCCCGGATCCGGCCCCCGTCACCCAGGCGGCCTGCCCTTCGAGCGCGCGCATCATGGCGTTCGGCTCCCGCCCTACGGCTTGGCGACGAGCGGGCAGCCGCCCTCGGCGAGGGGGCGGAAGGCCTGCTCGGCGGGGATCGTCTCCAGCACCTTGTAGAGGTCCCACGGGCCCTTCGACTCGGACGGCGCCTTCACCTCGAACAGGTACATCGGGTGGATCTTGCGCCCGTCCGCCCGGACCACACCCTTGCCGAACAGCGGGTCGTCGGTCGGGTTGGCCTTCATCCAGGCCATGGTCTTCTGCGGGTCCGTCGACTTCGTCGCCGCCACGGCCTTCAGGTAGTGCAGGAGCCCGGCATAGACGCCCGCGTGGTTCATCGTCGGCATGCTGTTGCCGTTGCGCGGGTAGAAGCGCTCCGAGAAGGCCCGGGTCTCCGGGTTGAGATCCCAGTAGAACGACTCGGTCAGCACGAGGCCCTGCGCGGTCTGCAGGCCGATCGCGTGGACGTCGACGGCGTAGATCAGCAGGGCGGCGAGCTTCTGGCCGCCGTCGGTCAGCCCGAACTCGTGCGCCTGCTTGACCGCGTTGACCGTGTCGCCGCCCGCGTTGGCCAGACCCACAACCTTCGCGCCCGAGGCCTGCGCCTGCAGCAGGAACGAAGAGAAGTCCGTGGCGGGGAACGGGACCCGCGCGGCGCCCAATACGCGCCCGCCGCCCGTATCGATCACGGCCTTCGCCTCGTTCTGAAGGGAGAGCCCGAAGGCGTAGTCGGCGGTGAGGAAATACCAGGTGTCGCCGCCGCGCTTGAGCATGGCGCCGGCCGTGCCGTGCGCCAGGGCGTAGGTGTCGTAGGTCCACTGGATCGTGTTCGGCGAGCACTGCTTGCCGGTCAGCTCCGTGGTGCCGGCCCCCGAGTCGATGAAGACCTTGTTCTTCTCGCGGGTGACCTGACTCACCGCCAGCGCAACCGAGGAGGTCGGCACGTCGAGGATCGCGTCCACGCCGTCGCGGTCGTACCACTGGCGGGCGACGGCGGCGCCGATATCGGGTTTGTTCTGGTGGTCGGCCGAGACGATCTCGACCTGCACGCCCGGCTCGGTCTTGGCGAAATCCTCGACCGCCATCTGCGCGGCGACGACGGAGCCCTTGCCGCCGGTATCGGCGTAGACGCCCGACATGTCGTTGAGGACGCCGACCTTGACGCGGATCGGCTCGGCAACGGCCGGCCCGGCGAGCGCGGCGAAGCCGATCGCGACCGAGAGCACGCAACTCCGGATCGACGCCATGGCAGACCGTCCTCCGCGGCAGTTTCTGTCTTTCGGCCAGGAGGGCACGCTGGCATCCCAGCGTCAAGCAGCGGTCCGCGACCGGATCCGGGAGCGGTGAGACAGGCCGGCGCCGGATGTGTCGCGGCGGCGGTGCCGACGGAATCGGGCCGGAACT
Organism: Methylobacterium sp. yr668; assembly: GCF_900116245.1. Lineage (NCBI taxonomy): Bacteria > Pseudomonadati > Pseudomonadota > Alphaproteobacteria > Hyphomicrobiales > Methylobacteriaceae > Methylobacterium > Methylobacterium sp. yr668. The sequence continues at coordinate 35,343 of NZ_FOZY01000030.1, forward strand.
CCCACCCGAGACCGGCCCGTCGCGACATCGGGATCGGCGCGGTGGCGCGGCCTCAGCCGACGCGCTGTGCCGGACGACGGTCACGCCCCACGGGCGCGAGGCCCGGCCTCGGCGATCGAATGTCGTGGTGCCGGCGGAGGGGATCGAACCCCCGACCTTCGGTTTACAAAACTGACGAAATACCATCTCGCAGCCTAACACAGCCTCACAGCGTGCGGCATATATAAGCCGTTGTGAAAGATTGTTTTTTCCGGAGTGTTGGCTAATGTTAATCACGGAGCCTAACAGGGCCAAACGCGCCTCGGGTGTTACCCTGGTGATACCCCCAGAAGGCCAGCGGTTTCGGAGCGAGGTCATGCCGAAGGCGCTCACGGTCAGAGGGATTGAGGCCTTGAAGGGCGGACCGGTCCGGACCGAGGTCCCGGACGGTCTGATCCCTGGCCTCTATCTCGTCTGCCAGTCGTCAGGTGTGAAATCCTGGGCCGTCCGCTACCGCGCTGGCGGCCGGACCCGGAAGCACACACTCGGTCGCTACCCAGCCATCGATCTCGCGAACGCCCGCGAGATTGCTCGGCGCACTCTCGTGGCAGTCGCATCGGGCCGTGATCCCGCTGCCGACAAGGCCGAGGCGCGGCGCTTGGCTGGCGAACTGGCCGGGCCCGCACGGGATCGCTTCGACGCTGCGGCTGCACTGTTCATCGAGCGCTATGCCAAGGCCAACACGAAGGAGCAGACCTGGCGGGAGAGCGAGCGGCTGCTCGCGACCCATGTCCTGCCGCTCTGGCGCGCCCGCCGAGTACAGGAGATCGCAAAGCGTGACGTTGTCGAACTGATGGATGCCATCGTCGACCGCGGTGCGCCGGTCTCCGCTAACCGAACCCTCGCGGTAGTACGGCGCATGTTCGGGTGGCTGGTCGAGCGCGGCGTGATCGTCGCCAATCCCTGCGCGGACGTGAAGGCGCCGACGGCGGAGAAGAGCCGGGACCGCGTCCTGTCCGATGTCGAGCTGCGAGCTATCCTGCAGGCCTGCGACAGGCTCAACGAGCCGTTCGGTGCGCTGATCAAGCTGCTGGCGCTCACCGCTCAGCGCCGTGACGAGGTGGGCCAGATGACTTGGCGGGAGGTGGACCTCAATGCGCGGCTCTGGACGATCCCGAAGGAGCGGGCGAAGAACGGGATCGCGCACGACGTGCCGCTCTCCGACGCGGCAGTGACGGTGTTGACCGGGGTCCGCCGCATCGCGGGCAGCCGAGGCTTGGTGTTCACCACCACAGGCGAGACGCCAGTCTCAGGCTTCAGCAAGATCAAGAAGCGCCTCGACGACGCCGTACCGGATGCGCCGCCATGGGTGCTGCACGACCTGCGCCGCACCGCTGCTTCGGGCATGGCGCGGCTCGGAGCTAATCTGCCGGTGATTGAGAAGGTCCTGAACCACACGTCCGGCTCTTTCGGGGGTGTGACCGGGATCTATCAGCGCCACCATTTTGCGGATGAGAAGCGGGCGGCGCTGAATGCGTGGGCGGCGCATGTCGAGGCGATCGTCGGCAAGGAGGCTCGGTGAGCGACAAGCCCGACATGAAGGCGTTGGCCGAGCAGGTGCGAGCGTTTGCTCAAACGCCGCGCATGCAGGAGCTTAGACGGCAGTTAGAGGCGCTTCAGCAGTCACCGCCGGAGCATATCCGCAAATTGCGGGAAGATCTCAAAGAGTTCAGTATTAGACAAAGAATGCAATTGGGCCAACGCGGTCAGTCTGGCGTTGAGCCATCGAAGCCTAAGAAGCGTTCTCGGGGACGTCCTCCCGGTGCGAAATACCCAGAAGATGCAGCGCTGGTCGCCGCAATGCATAGAGAAATACTGTCAACCGGAGCGAAAAAAATCCTGCCGATCGCTCGCAAATTCGCCAGTTCCGCAAAGGGCAGCTTTGAGGAAGAGAATAAGGCCCGCCGTCTAGAGCGAGCCTACCGCAAGCGCTTCGGATCAGCCGTGGAGAGAAAATAGCCGAATTTCTCTCCATATCAGCTGATTATTACTCCATAGAATTCAATTTTAAATCCTTCGCAATCCGCGGCGACCGCGAGCATGTTTGCTTTGCGGTGCGAGAGTTCGCGCGCGTTTGGAGGTGTGAAGATGAGCGAACGACAGAAGCTCTACTGCACCGCGACCCAGGTCCGCCGTCGCTATGGCGGGATCTCTGAGATGGGTCTGTGGCGCTGGATCCATGATGGGAAGATCGACTTCCCGAAGCCCGATCTGATCGTGAATGGCCGGCGACTCTGGAGCGAGGAAACACTCGACCGCTTCGACGCTCGCCTTTCGGTGAAGGAGGCCGCGTAGGCCATGAAGCAAGAAACCCGCGCATCGCGCGGGGCGATGGCGGGTCTCGAATTGTCTGCTGTGGCGGCTGACAAGTTCGTAGATACCGCGAAGCCCCTCACTCTTCAAGCATCCACGCTCGCAAAGCGCTTCGGGTTGACGCCAGCGGTGGCCAATCTTGTTGCCGAGCTGGCGCTCACCACCACAGATCGTTGGGGGCGCGCATGAGCGCCCCCACCCTCAATCCCGACGACTTCGAATTCGGCGACCCGAACAAGCTCCGCGCCTACATCGCCGAGCGGATGGCGGCCGTCGCCATGCGGGCCGATCTCGTCAACACCTACGCCGTTTTGGGCGACGACGCCGGGCTCCGGTACTCGATGCGCTGCGCCGCTGCCGAGTTTCGAGCTGCCCTGAACCTGCTCGGCGACCTGACCGAGCAGACCGAACGCGTGCGCCAGCGGCGACAGCCCTCGCCCGCTTCCCATCCCCAACCCAACTCGGAGGCGCGCCAATGAGAGCGCCACATTTTGCAGCCGAACTGGACCGGCTCAGCGAGCCTGCCCCCGTGCCCTTCAAGCGCGATCCGCCTCACGTGGTCAGTTCATCCCCCATCACGCTTCGATGGCACGGCGAAGCGGACCCCGACGCCGATCGTGCTTGGCTGGTCCAGGATCTGATCAGCGAGACCGGTAAGGGTCTGATGCCCGGTCAGTGGGGGTGCGGGAAGACCTTCACGGCCATCGACTTGTCAGCGTCCGTGATGACCGGCCAGCCGTTCGCCAGGCGGCGCGTTGTCCGGCAGGGCGGCGTCCTGTTCGTTGCCTCCGAAGGAGCCTTCGAGATCCCGATCCGGCTTCGCGGCCTCGTGCAGGGTAAGCTTGGCTCTGACCCCGCCGAGCACCTGCCTTTCGCTTGGATCGATGATTGCCCCCGCCTCCTCAGCACTGAGGCGGTCACTCAGCTGGTCGCGGTAGCCAAGGCAGCGGCCGAGCATCTGCGCCAGGTGTTCGACCTGCCACTTGCGCTGATCATCGTTGATACCGTCGCGGCTGCAGCCGGCTTCGGAGATGAGAACTCGGCCGCCGAGGCGCAGCGGGTGATGAACGCCATGGAGGCGCTGAGCCGTCAGACCGGCGCGTTTGTCCTCGGCGTGGATCACTTCGGCAAAACCACCGAGACTGGCACTCGAGGATCCTCGGCGAAGGAAGCGGCTGCGGACGCGGTTCTCGCCGTGCTCGCCAATCGTGATGAGGGCGGCGCCATCAGCAACACGCGCATGGCGATCCGGAAGGTGCGTGGCGCTCGCTGCGGGTATGAGATCCCGTTCGATCTGGAGGTGGTCACAGTCGGCGAGAACTACGACCGCGAGCCGATCACTACCTGTGTCGTGAACTGGCAGACGGACCGCACGTCTGCGGCAGCCGTCGCGGCCGGCAAGGAGCGTTGGCCGACATCGTCGAAGGTATTCCGGCAAGCGCTCCTGACGAGCCTCGCCGACCACGGCATCCGCGCGTGGCCGTTCGGCAATGAGGGCTCCGAGGTTCGTGCCGTCCCGCTGCAGGCCGTCAGGACGGCGTTCTTCGCCATCTACCCGGCGGATGGCGACGACGAGGCCAAGCGGACAGAAGCCAAGCGCAAGGCTTTTAAGCGAGCCGTCGAAGCATGCCTCGGCCGCAGCCTGATCGGCTCGGTGGCTCTCAACGGCGTCGACCACCTCTGGCTGATTGAGGTGTCAGAGTGACCCGCCGACCGGACGGACAGGACAAAACCCTAGGGATCTGTCCTGTCCGTCCGGTGCCGGACGCCGGACAAACGGGACATCTGTCCGGAATGTCCGGTTTGTCCGCATCTTCCGGCCGCGAGGCTTAGGCGGCTTTGTCGTCGACCACCGGCACGGCGAAGAACTTGAACGGGTCCTCGACGACCCCGCCCTGCGCATCCATCGCGTCGGCACAGTGCTGGCTCTCGATTGTCGTCGAAGGTCGAGACGTGAAGGTGGCGGTAGGCGCCTCTAGGCTCGCGGCTCTGATTTGCTTTTCCACTTCGCCCTCATGGGTCGAATGGCAGAACATCCAAGGCTCGCCATCCTTCTCGATCGTCACGTAGGCCATGTCGCTCCTCCTGCGGTTCGGCAGGGACAACGCAGCAGGATGCGATTGGGAAGCGGGGGGGGAGGCGTCGCGGTGACGTCACCAAAAATCTTCGCCGATCAGCGCGCCGCTCTGGTCGAAGGTGCCGCGCCAGCCTCTATCGGTCAGGCGGACCGTCACTAGCGTCTGACCGGCATCCTTGCCGCTGCCGGCTTTGATCCGAGCTTCGACCTGGCCTTGACGTTCCATGCGCTTCAGGTCTGTCGCGCTCACACCGAGACACAACGCCAGTTCGCGCGGGTCGACGATCCAATCGCCCTGATGTCCGAAGGTGAGCCTCATGGAGCCGCCCTCCATCAGCTCGGCAGCAGATGCGGGGCTGAAATCGAAGATAACACTTCATACAGTCTTCGGCACGGTCCTCGGGTGAGGTCGTGCGCCAATCCGTGCTTCAGATGCCAGCGCTCGCGGCGCCCGCTTCCGCTGCCTGCCTGACGGTGGCCCCGTTTCGAAGCGCCGTAGCTATCTCGGACGACATGGTATCGACGGCGGCAGCACGATCCTGGCCATGGTCGTAGGTGCCGCTCCCGTCCGTTCCCAGTCTCGCGCGGAAGTTGTCCGGAAACCGTCTATCCATACGTGTCTTCAGTAACTCCGTGGCTTCCCTGTAATCATCATCGAAGTTCCTGGCTCTGATGAACCTGCTCCCTCCAAGCGAGCTATTTTCCTGCTCAACATTTTCCGATGTGCTTCTTCGCTTATCGCCACCGTCAGCGAAGAACTGGATGAACCTGCTGATCAGCAAAATGAGAGCGTTCATCTCGGTTCCCCAATCGGACGAGGCTTAATCTATTTGGGCCGGCACGTAGGCGGCGGGCGCAATGACAATTTTCACAGCGATGACAGCTGTGCCGTTGTTCCTGAGTTTGCCAAGTACAGCATCCATACGATCATGAAGATTATGAAGGCGGACACCGTCGTGATGATCAGCGTTTTCCAGGTAGCTGGAGCGTGGTCGACATGGTCGGTGGGCATCTGCAATTCCTCGCTCTCGTCAAGTGAAAGCGATGGCAGGTGCGAAAGGTCCAGTTTCAGTGCGCGCGTGTCGAATGGCCACGGAGAACGCGGGCGCGGATCTGAAGCCTTGCACAGGTGGCCGATGTTCAGCGACGCGGTGATGGGCTACGCCGCGCCGCAACGCTCACCCAATTACCAATCGGATTATCAAAGCAGCTACCGCTGAGCCCGCTAGAGCGATGCCAAGCAGGTACGGGCTGGGAAGCTGGTCCGTTGTGTCGACGTCCTCACCCTGACGGTGAACAGTCCTATTTGCGGCTCGGTTGCTCGCCGAACTCGTGTTCACGTCGGGATAGATACGCGCTTTCATGGCGAACTCCTTTCAGCAAATTGGCTGATGCGGAACTCTCTGAACGTTCACGGCGCAGCTCGGCTGTTAGACCCCTAAATGAACGTTGCCTTTCAGGGTGCGGCATATTGGCATAAATATGCCGGGCTGAATATCACAAAACATAACATCGCATAACTATGGACGAACAGGCAGTGGCGAGCGAGATTTAATTAGTATCGGCAACTGCTTGCCGCATCGCAGTATAAGATCCATCGTTCTAGCTACGCAGTGATTGAGGCGTAGCCACATCATGACCAATCCTCTCCGACGAGACGCCCTGCTCCGGCTGAAGGTCGAGACAGACCTCGCCCGAGCGGTGGAGATCACAGCCCGCCAGCGCGGCCAGACCATGAGTGAGTTCACGCGCCAGAGCCTGCGCGCGCATCTCGCCCGTCACGGTGTTCGGCTCGGTCCCGACGACGGCCCCCGCACCCCGCCGGCCGCTCCCGCTCTCGCTCGTGCAGCTTGAGGGAGACCGGCATGCAGTACGTCAACATCCGCCACAACCGTCACGACGGTAACGTCGCGCCGCACGTCAGCCTAGGTCGCAGCTACCTTGACCGTCTGCCGGTGACGGTGCCGGTCGAGCCTCGGACCGCCGCGCAGATCCTGGTGGAGCGTGACGCCGCCCAGGCCGAGCGCGAGTCCTTGGAGGCTTCTCGCTTCGACCTGCTGGTGAACGGCTCGGTCGAGGATCTGCTCGCACTCGACACCCGCATCGCGTTGGCGAAGGCCAAGCAGGATCAGGCCGAGGCACAGCACGCCGCTGCCGTGATCGCAGAGTCCGAAGCCAAGGCCGAGAACGAGGCCGAGCAGACCCGCCGCAAAGCCCTTCGCAAGGTCGGCATGAAGGCCAGCGCCGAGGCCGGCAAGTTGGCCGAGCGGTACGTCACGATGGCCCAGGAGATGGCCGGGCTGCTCGGCCAGTTGCGCGAGCACGAGCGGGCAATCGCTGAGGCCAATCGGAACCTGCCTGAAGGCGCCGAGCCCGTGCCGCCCGGCGAGCCGTTCAATGGCACCGAAGGCACGCCCACCCGCTACGAGACGACCCACAACCTCGTCTGGGTCGACAGCCGCGACGGCTCCCGTGCGAGCGCAATGGCTGGCGACGATCTCCGGCACCGCGTCGCAAAGCGGGTTGAGCAGGAGGTCTACGTGCCCGGCACACCCGGAGAGCCGCACATCCCGCTCTCTCATCGCGTCACGCTGCCCGGCCTTGGCCGCGACGCTCCCCGGATCTGGGGCGGCATTCCCTCTCTCATCAACTCCAGCGCGGGACGTTGAGCATGACCATCGATCGACAGAACCCCGGCGAGCACGCTGCCTTTTGGCGCCGCGTCCTCAATAAGCCCGAGCCGGTGACCGCCGAGCGCAAGCCGACCCAGGCCGAGCGCATCGCGGCATGGTCGGCACAGAACCGCCAGAACGAAGCTAAGGCTACCCAGACCCGGGCGGCTGTCGAACTGACCCGGCGCGATCTCCACACTCCAGGTGCCGCCTACAAGGTCGGCGCCGAGCGCTTCGCAATGGATGGCACCCGCTGGAAGCGCGTCGCCTGATCCAGAATTGCGTGGGCCAGACCCGCAAGGGCCTCCTTCACCCGCGCCATTGAGGGCGACGCAGTCAGCCCAACACCGGAAAGCCAGCCTGTCCTCCACGCCATGGGAGAGGATCCAAAGGCCGGCGCGACTGCACTCCCGTCGACCAAGCGGCGGACCATCGGAGATCGCGGCGGTGTAGTGGCCTGCTGCGGTCTCCTTCCCGCACACCACAGGGAGATGGACAGCGTCATGTCGAAGGACACCCGCAAGCAGGTCGAGGCGGCCATCATCGCCGTCATGGCTCAGGCCGAGGTGGACAGCCGATGCCCGCTCGCCGCTGCCGAGGCTGCCTTCCCCGGCACGCCGGCCATGGTTCTCGGTGGCTGCTACGCCGAGCTTCAGATGGCCCAGGAGGACGCGTGGTGGGAGGCGGTTGAGCGCACCATCGACAGCACGGTGATCCGCGATGCCGTCGCCGCTGCCGCCCAGTGAGGTGGGACCCAACGGGGATCTCCGCACGGAGGGTGCCCTGATGCGAGTTCCTAGGTTCTTCCGGACCACCCCCCAAGCCGAGGGTCCGCCCGAGCGCAGGTTCTCTCTAGGTGCAGAATTTCAAAACCGCTTTATGTTATTTATTCCGAGGCTTGACGCATGACCGAAGTCGTCTCGCGCAATGATCTAGCCAATCAGCTTGGTGTCAGCTTGCCGACGGTCGACTCTTGGGTTCGACGGGGCTGTCCGATCTTGAAACCTGGTCGCCGTGGCGTCGCTGCGCAGTTCGATCTGCGCGCCGTCCGTGGCTGGGTCGAGCGGTACATCTCGACGGGGCGGGTTATCCGGCACGAAGGGCAGACTTTCCAGCTGCCGTCGAACGAGCAAGCGCTACTCGTCAAAGCGTTCGGCCACCTAATCACGGAACATTACAGCCGCATAGCAGAGGCCGCCTTCGCGATGGGCCTGACCTCGAAGCAGATCTTCGCACTAGAGTATGTGTCCGCCACTCACATCGGTGGATGCATGGCCGACTATCTCGCCGAAAATGGCATCAGCGATTTTGTGATGGACCGGTACAACAAGCCGAACACAGAGCCTGATTGGGACCGAGTCGCCGCTATGCGCGGCGAAGCCTACGATCACGACGATTTCGAGCGCTATTTCAACGAAGTCCAAGAGCGCATCGTTCGTCTGCCTCGAACCGGAGAGGCCTGACATGCCCAAGCCGCAGGAAGTCGCCTCCATCAAGGTGAAGGGCAAGAACTACCTGAACTGGCAGACCGTCAGCGTGACGCGGAGCGGCGTCGAGCTGTTCCCGAAGTTCGCCTTCACCGCGGCGGCGCCGGCCGAGAGTGCCCCGGACTTCGCTTCCATGAAGCTCGGGATCGGCGATCCTTGCGAGGTGATCCTCGGTGGTCGGCAGGCCGTCTCCGAGGGCCGTATCACCGGCCGGCAGCCGGCCTACGATGCTCGCGAACATGGCCTGCAGATTACGGGCACGACCCGCTCGCAGGTGATCGCGAGATCGGCGGTCAACCACGAACAAGGTGAGTTCAAAGGCTACAGCCTCAGCCAGATCGCGAACTCGGTGCTGAAACCCTACGGCGTCAAATTCAGTCTGAAGGGCGACACGTCCGACGCAGACAAGGTGTTTCCGAAGGTCAACGTGCTAGTTGGCGAGAGCGTGTTCGACTTCATCGAGCGTCTGTGCCGGTTCCGGAACATCTACCTGCTGCCCGGCCAGGGCGCCGACATCGTCGGCTACCGGCTGAAGCCCCAGGCCGGCGCCATCGCCGAGTTGCAGGAAGGCAGGAACATCCTCGCGGCCAACGCGGTGTTCGACTACGCCGACGCCTTCTCTGAGATCCAGTCTATCGGTCAGCAGCCTGGCAACGATCAGACGTTCGGCGACGCCTCCCGGGACGTGACCGCCACGGTGAAGAACTCGGCCGTCACTGAGCATGCGCCGTATCGCTTCCTCGCTGAGCAGCCGGGCGACCAGGCCGACATGAGGATGAGGGCGGCGCACGAGAACGGGTTCAACCTCGCCAACCAGATCAGCGTGAACATCAAGGTGCAGGGCTGGTTCAAGGACCAGAACAGCCTCTGGCTGGAGCACATCGGCGATGTCGTATCGGTCTACTCGCCGATGCTCTTCACCAAGGACCACATGCTGCTAGCCATCCAAGCTGTGACCTCTTCGCAGGGGCCGCAGGGCACCACCACCGACATCAACCTCGTCTTGCCGGAAGCCTACAACGGCGGCGGCCAGACCCAGTCCGGCGGCGCTCAAGGCTCCGGCGGCACCCCTGCGGGGCTCTACACCTGAGCGCCCTCAAAGACATAGGAGGCCGGCATGGCCGATGAGACCCTGCGGATGCAGGCCGAGGTGGTCGACCGGTTCAGCGGCCCATTGAAGAGCCTGCGGGCGCAGCTGCTCGACACCAGCCGGCAGGGTGCCTCGCACGGCGAGACCTTGGCAAAGGGCATGGGCAAGGCCGAGGCCGCGATCCAGTCCACCGCGCGCTCGGCGACGACGATCCTGAACCCGGCGCTGGCGACGGTCGGTGTCACCGGCCTGACGGCGGGCGCGGCGGTGGCCGGCGTGGCGATGTCGCTGAGCAAGCTCTCCAGCAACCTGTCGAGCCTCGGCGCACTGTCGCGCGAAACCGGCGTGGCTGCCGGCACGCTGCAGACCTTCGGCGCCGTCGCCCGCAAGTTTGGCCTTGAGCAGGACGCGGTTGCCGCCGGTACTAAGACCTTTGCCGGGAACATGCGCGAGTTCTCCCGCGGCATCGGCGACACCTACCAGTGGATCAACCGGCAGGGCACGGACGCGGCCGGGCGGAAAGCCTTTCAGGACTTCGCCAAGGACATCCGTGGCACCTCGGACGAGGGCGAGAAGCTCCGCAAGAGCCTCACCTTCATGGAGACCATCAAGAACCCGGTTGAGCGGGGCATCTTCGCCCAGCACGTGTTCGGCAACGCGGATTTCGGTCGGCTCGGCGACGAGCACCTCGGCAAGCTGGCTGATGTCTGGAACAAGCAGAAGGAACGGCTGGGCCCGCTCGACCCGAAGGCGATCCTCCAGGCCGAGAAGTTCGAGCAGGCGATCGCCGACCTGCGCACCTCGATGCAGACGATCGGCATGACCATCGCCCGGCAGGTACTCCCGTTTGCGTCGGAGCTTACCCAGTGGATCGATAACATCGCGAAGGACCAGCGCGGCGACTTCGTGAAGGGCCTGCGCACTGGCTTGGAGGATGTCAGCCGCGAACTCAGGGCTATCGATTGGAAGGGGGCCGGCGACTCCGCGAAGGAGATGCTGTTGGCGACCACGGCGCTGGTGAAGCCGCTGGCCGACGACATCAAGGAGATCGCGGCGGCGATCCGCTCGTTCGGCGAAGGCAAGTACGTCGAGTCGTTCCGGCACCTGGACGGTGGCAGTGGCCCCCTCGCGCGCCGGCTCGCGCCCATGAAGGGTGACGACGAGATCGCGGCGCAGGAGGATGTGGATCGCCTTCGTAAGCTGCGGGACGTGGCAAAGGATGCCTCGGACCACCTCATCGGTCGCACGCAGCAGCGCATGGGCCTGATCGATAGCCCGGAGGCGGCGCAGCAGAAGCTCACGGCCGCGGAAGCCGAGTTGGCCCGCCTGAAGGCCCGCACGCCGGAGGAGCGCGACCGCGATTATAGGGAGTCGACGGAGAAGCTGCGCCGATCGATCGAAGGCCTGACCGACGAGATGAAGGCGCGGCGGGATGGCGCGACCGCGCAGAAGTCGTCTGCCGATGGCGATGGGCTCTTCGGTGGAGCGCGCGTTCAGTCCGCGGCCTACCTGGGCGGTGGAGGCTTCCGCAGGCCTCCCGGCCTCGGTGGCGGCGCGAACCTGCCGGGGGGTGGCTCTGGGCCGGGCTACAGCGGTGAGCAGGGCGAGCGCGATGCGATGCGCGAGCGCTTCCGTGAGCACCTGAAGCGGACCGTGCCGGGATATAACGGTGGCGATACCGTGCCACTCGCCCCGGGCAGCAAAGTGCCGGAGATGGAGGGCGGTAACGGGCGCCTGTCGGGAATAGGCCGGGGGGGCGGCTCAATCCCGGGGGTTCCTGACAACGTGCCGATGACGGCCGACGAGCGCAACACGCTCGGGCTCATCATGAAGTACGAGGGCGGCGGCAAGAACCAGATGAACTACATGGGCAAGCGACTCGGCGTCGACCCCATGCAGGCCAAGGGCTACACCGCTCAGGGCTACTACCAGATGCTGAACTCGAACTGGCGCCGAATTGCGCCGGGTCTCGGGATCACGGCGCCCAACGCGATGTCAGGCAGCCTGGAGGAGCAGACTCGCGTGGCGCTCCACCTCTTGCGGAACGGCGGGATCCGCAACTGGTCGAACTACAATCCGGCGCTTCGAGGCGCGCTCGCCCGCGGTGAGCGAGCGCCGGTTGCGAGCATCCCGCCAATCGGCGAGCGCCCGCGCATCTCATCGAACGACCCTGATTTCCTGCCGAATGGCACACCCCGCGTCCTCAAGCCCAACAGCATGAAGGATGCGCCTGGGATCACGATGGAGGAGGCTAACCGCCTCCGCGGCGGCCAAGCCGACGGCGAGGGCTGGGCGGCCCGGGAGAAGGCCAGGAAGGCATTCGAGGCGATGCAGCAGGGCGAGGGACGCCTCGATGCCTCGGCTGGCAGGGCCGGCATCGTGGCTGGGCCCAAGGTCGAGAACAACGGCTCTGTGGTGGTCAACGTGCAGAAGGCCGGGCCGGACGCGCGGGTCACAACCTCAGCCACCGGCAACCTCTTCCGCGACATCGTGCAGAACCATGGGCGGCAGATGGCGAAGGCGGATTAGTTTTCCGCCCAGCACGCCTCACGATCACCAAGATCCCTGACGGCGCCTCTTTGGAACGCATTCCCCGTCCAGACGATCTCCTCGAACTTGCACCGCTCGTTCGATATGTAGCGAGCGGCGATCAGTCGGCTGTCGATTTGGTATTTCATGTCGAGCGACAGCATATCCTCGCCTCCCAGAGGGGAGTCGAGCACGCGTCCTGTCTGCACGTCGACCACCGGCACGAAGACGCAGCTTGAGCCACAGCCGATCGGCACGAGAGCGAGGTGGCCCGCGAAGTTCGGACCGGCCTTGGCACCAGCTAGGATGCGGGTTCTGTACGAGGCATGCTGGCGATCACGGCCCCGAAAATCCGGAAGGCCTATGGGTCCGCGGTATGGAGCGACGGCGTAGGCCGCAAAGTCGGGCACCTTCGCTTTAGTCGTGTTGGCACCCGCAGAGGGCGCCGCCTGGGCGGCCGGCTTTGAGACATCATCGAAGCACCGCAGGCGTAGCAGCGAGTCCTTCACGTCCCGGCAGGCCGCGATGTCCGCTGTGCTCTGAGCCTGCGCCCCACCGGCAGTGACGACGAACGCGATGGCGGCGAGAGCGTAGCGCATCCCGCCAAGATAGCCACCGAGATGGCGGTGTCGAGCAATATGGCTCGTTGCGAGCCTGTCAGTTAGCCGCCATTGTGACGGGCGAGCCACTGGTCATGCAGGCCGTGTTGACTTATATGGCAACAATTGCGAGCGCGGTTGCAGATGGCGTCTTGGTGCCATTCACGTTGCCCAGATGGGAGCTGCGACAGGCGATCCGGCCGATCTATGTTGCCCCGGCCCTTCGGGAGTGGATCCTAGAAACTGATGAGCTCTGGGATGAAAAACTTGGTAGCGGGCGAAGAGTGCGAGCGGACCATCTTGAGCAAATGTTCTGCGACTTCTGTTGCGCCGAACATCCGGGAGCCGGGGAGATCAGGCGCGTAGTACCGACAAAAGACGGTATTCTAAAATTTCAACCATTCGGATCGCGTGTCTTAGGATGGTGTCCGGCACCACATCAGTTCGTCGCCGTTGCAGGATGCCTAAAGCTTAAGGAAGGAAACGCTCAGCTCGTAAACGATGCAATGCGAAGGGTGAAAGATTTTATTAGAGAGCATAGGCTAACAGGCACCGTTTTGAGAGGAGAACTAAATGAGCTTTTTCCGAGATAGAAACGATCGACGCAAAGAAATCTTTCTATCGTTGGTGGGCTCCATTGAGACACAGCTCCGCGACGCGTTTGCGAAGAAAAACGCCGACGGGCTCATCAACCAGTCTCAGCTGGCTGACAAACTCGGTGTTGATCGTTCGGCTGTGAACAGGCGTCTTACTGGTCAGACGAATATGCGCATTAGCACCCTGGCGGATATGATCTGGGCGCTTGATCAATGTATTGATGTCAAGATATATGACCCGGCCGAAAATAGACTTATTAACCATCCGTTGGGCCCAGAAACGATCCCTGAAAATAATGTCGTTGAACTAGATAGGCACAGAACTCCGACCGCCTCGACCTCATCGGCGGTGCGCGTCTCTAAAATAGAAGCAATGCTCTGAAATGGCCAAGAGGCTTAAATTCGGAAATGTGGTTCTCTGCGAGCACGTCGTGCCCTCTGAGAACCGCAAATATTCGCTAATTAACGTTTACTCTGGAGACATAATCGTCGCAGAGATGCCGTCGACTTTAGCTCTCGGCTTGTTCATCGAGCTAATCCCTCAAGACCTCGATCCGCTTGATGCTACAATTAATATATTCTACGGCAAGAAGCATGTCGGGAAAATAAAGGCGGACGTTCGGCCAACTACAAAAGGAGAAGTTGGGGCCATACCGATACCTTTGTTTATGCTGCCGGTGGATGTGGACGCCAATATCAAAGTCGTCGCATCAGCAGAAGGCTATCAAGATCAGACGATTTTGGATAAGAAGATCTACCTGCAACAAGCAATTTGAAGCTGGCGCAAAATATAGTGGCCTTAAGTGCCTTCCGCCTAGCGACTGCATCGTCAGGACCCTTCCGGCTCACCGTTCTCCTGCGCCAGCCGCATCGCCCGCAGCTTCGCTGTCCGCTCATCGACGGCTCGACGCTCCGCTTCAACCTCCGCCCAGACTGCGTTGGCTTGATCGTACCTCTCGGCAGCCTTCGCCGCCTTGGTCTCACGGTAGCCTTGAACGTGGCTGGGGTTCTCGGACATCGGCGCTCCTCTCAACCTATGGGCGAAAAACCTAGGGCGCGTTTCGCCTACGTCAGTAGCCGAAAGGCTCTAGGTTGCGGTGGGTGTCGCCTTCCGGAGCCGCAATCCGGGCCCCTCGCTGTTCTCGTCGATGAAGATGACGCCGGCGGCTACCACAGGCGCAGCAGGAAACCACCGGCCAGCACGACGACGATAAGGGTCACGACGGAGACAGCGATCTTCTGCGCCGATCCGGACATCCGGTAGGGACTGCGTTGCTTGGCTCTAGGCCTGAAGGCGACGATCTTCGGATCGGAAAGGGGCTGGGTCAGGCTGTCGGGCAGCTTGGGCTTCGTGCGCCTCATTGCAGATAGCCCTTCGCCTTCAGGTGCTCGGTGAGGGCTTCGCCTATGGCGTCGTCCATCATGGCTTTTTGGACCCAGCCTTGGCGGCATCCCGTTCGAGGCGCGCAGCCTTCAGGCGAGCGGTATTCTGATCCGTAGCACTAACCGGCGGCTGATCAGACACCTGACCGCCGGAACGGTCCTGCGTCTTTGCAAATGCGGCCTCAGCCTGCATTCGCTCTTTGCTGTGGTTGTCAGCCATACAAGGCTCCTCAATTCGCGCCTTCCGCATCCTCGCGGTGCCGCACATAGCCCTGACCAGTGTGGCAATCAGGACTCCTCGCTGTAACCCTTCTCACGGCGAAAGGCGGCCATGAAGCGCGTCAGGCCGGTCACAGGACCATTGTCATCCGCCACCGCCTTCGCGGCTTCGATATCCGCTCTGCGGCCGGCCATGTCGTCAGCTAACTCGTGAAGCACCTGCTCCAGCAGCGGCGGCCATGGCACGTTGTGATCCTTCAAGAACCCTGCCGTGCGCATGAGTGCGGTGACTTGGCTTGTGGCAATTTGGTGCTGCATGATCTGCGCCTCTAGCACGCGAGCGGCCACCGCCGTTGCCAAGCGCAGAACCTCAGACATCTTTGTAGGCTCTGCGCTTGAGTCAGTCATCTCAAGTAGCCCTTCGCCTTCAGGTACTCGGTGAGGAGCTTCTCCATGAAGCTGGACACAGACCGAGTATCGTCCTTCGCGGCCTTCTCAGCCGCCGCCTTCACTTCTGGCGGCAGCCGGAACGACACCGGCAGGGTTTTCGGGGTGTCGACAGGCGGGCGGCCCATGGCGTCCATTAAATGTAGTTGACAGCGGATCTAACTACATTTAATCACAAAGGCAGGCCGAGCGGAAGCGGTAACTTCCTCTCGGCCCTGACCATCAACGTCTGGGATCTCCGTCAATGGCTATCCACCACCCTACACCGCCCCTCGGCGGCGGTGAACGCCCGCGCTTGCCTTCAGCACAGGTAGGACCGGTCACACAGGCCATCCGCGCGATGCGGGCGGTCGATGCAAGCGCCAACTTGTCGTTTGCATGCGCCAGGCCGGTCCGCGCTCTGTCCCGCACTGAGGTCGAGGATCTGATCGGCGGCCTGATCGACCTCCTCGACGCCATGGACGGCGACGCAGATGCAGAGGACGTCGACGCGGACCTGGAAGACGGCCACGACGCCGAGGGCAACACCGACGACAACGGCATCGCCGACTACGACGCGATCGGCGAGCAGGGCTTCCTGGGCTACGGGAGGTGCGCATGACCGCCGCCCGAACCCCGACCGAGCTTGCGACTTGGAACGAGGAATTAGGCAGGCGCTATCGCGAATGCGAAAGCGATATCTGCGACCTACGGCTGCGCGGCATCGTCCTCGAAGCGTTCTTCTCTGAGACCATCAGGGAGACGGAGGGGGCACCGAAGTTCGGCAAGAACGTCACGATCGTCCTAACCCGGGAGCAGATCGAGGCTTTGGACTTCCTGATCAGCCAGCAGCAGACGCAGGTCCTGAGCCTCCACCGCCGTTTCTATGCCGATGTGGAGGGCGGGCAATGACCGCCTCCACCCGCCGCGCCGCTCTCGGCGCCATCCTCGCGGTCCCGCTGGCCTCCGTGCCGGCTATCGCTGCCCTGACCTCAGACCTGGCTGCGGCCTGCAACGCTGCGGCTGAGCGTTGGAACTGGGTGAAGGATCCATCTCATCCGGACTGCGTCTGGCCGGATGAGCGCATGAACGCCGAGCTCGACCGCTTCATGGCGGTGATCGAGCGATCCATTCAGGAGCCCAGCACCTCACTGGGCGACCTCGCCGCCAAGGCGCGCCTGATGATCGCGGAGCACGACGACGGCGACAGGTATCAGGGGCACCGGGCCCTCATCGCACTCTTGAATGAGGTGGTGGCACTATGCGGCTGATCTACGCCTTCCTCGCGATCCGGATGCTCCGGCTCGCCCGCTTCGACCTGTTCCGGCACGAGCTGCTGATGGCCGACGCAGACGCGGCCCTCGCTCGTTCACGGGATCGAGTGCGGATCGCCGAAGCCCTGGCCGCCCGGGCGGACCTGCCGTCGCTGGCAGCCGGGCGGTGAGTCCAAGTCGCCAACTTGGCGACTCGGTCAGTCTAGGGTTCGCCAAGTTGGCGACGGCTAAGGGGGTAGCGTTTCGCGATCCCCTTGGCATCCACGCCCGCCCGGGAAAGCTCTGGCGGGCTCATCAGGCGGGCGCGGAGGTCGGCGACCCATCCCGAGCGCCAACACCGGTAGCCTTACGCGCGGACGGGCAAATGCGAAACGATTTCGCTTCTGGAAAACGGAAACGGTTTCCGTTTTGCCGAGCATCCACGCCCTCTCGTCAGCTCTGAGGGGTGATGAGCTTTCGAGGGGGCGTGGATCGTCAGCAAGAAAGCCAACGAACGAAAAATAACTCAGGTTAGGCGCTCTGCCATTCACAAATTCGACAGCATCCACGTCCGCGCTGGCAGCTTGAGGGGCACACCAAGCGGCGGACGTGGAGATCAACCGAAGTCGACGGGCCCGCAATGTTCTGTTCAGCCAAAGCGTTCGATCACATTCCCGTGTTCCGCACGAACGCCGATCGCGCAGCCGGTGCGATTGGTGAGAACCCAAGCATCCACGCCCGCCCACGACGATCGGGGGTTGAGAAGGGCGGGCGGGCGGGGAGGTCGATCCAGGGTCGACCAGTAGACGATACCGCGGTCGGACCCGGCTGTCCTCCACCCGAGCGACAGATCCCCACGAACGTCGCTCGCGCATCCGGTGCGACCGGCAACGGGCCAGCGAACTACCTCCACCGTTACCCCAGTTGTTACCCCGACTGGAGATTAGGGGATGCGGCAGAGGTAAAAGTCGGCCTAAGTTGTTGAAGTATATGGTGCCGGCGGAGGGGATCGAA
This sequence comes from Methylobacterium sp. yr668, assembly GCF_900116245.1. Taxonomy (NCBI): domain Bacteria; kingdom Pseudomonadati; phylum Pseudomonadota; class Alphaproteobacteria; order Hyphomicrobiales; family Methylobacteriaceae; genus Methylobacterium; species Methylobacterium sp. yr668. The sequence goes on from NZ_FOZY01000030.1 coordinate 53,040, forward strand.
CCCCCGACCTTCGGTTTACAAAACCGCTGCACTACCGCTGTGCTACACCGGCAGGCGCTCTGAAACCATTGAGAAAATTGGCGGTTTCGGTGCGTCAGAGGCGCTTTTGACTACGTTTGGGGGCGCTTCGTCAAGGCACACATCTCGGCACGTTCCGTTCATCGTGCATGCGCGCGCCCCTTTGGAGTGGGCCGAAGAAGGCCGGCGCCCGAGCGATGCGGGAGGCGGCACAGTTCACGGCTTGAGAGTGGATGGCCGCGGAACCCACGACTCGCCGAACTGCGCGAGACCACCGAGGTTACCGACTGGGCGATCCGCGCCGTGGTCGTCGCAGTGCTGGCCGATCGCGCCAGCGACACCCACCCGCGTCCGAAGGGTTGGCGCCACGACGTCGCCGAGACGCTCCGCACCAACGCTCGCGCGGCCTAGGCGCTCATCACCGACAATGGTTGATTACAAGTCGGTTTTCTACGCCGTGATCTGAGTCAGCTGGGTGCTGAGTTCTGCTGCTGGTTAGGATGGAACAAGTCCTAATGTTTGACTACGTTCAGCGTGAGGGTGTCACTTATGTCCTCGGATCCGACCACGAAGGCGGGAACTCAAGTCGTTAAGAAAGTAACGTAGTTTTCCTAATTGCTTCAGGAACGGCCTCTCGACGAAAACCTCTGCCATGTAAGCAAGAGAAATTATTGCCGCAAAAGCAAATATGAAAACAAGTACTTGATAAATAATATTGTCCGGTCTGATCAAAAAAATAAACGAAAACACCGTATAAATTACAGGAACGTGGACTAAATATAGTGGGAATGATATAGATCCAAGGAACAATCCTATTTTTCCAGAAAGAGCGCGATGTGCAGTAGGAGAGTTGATGCATCCGTATACAATCAAACCCGCGGCCATCGGGTAGAGGATGCTGTCCTTTGTGCCCATTGCAAGAAATGAAGGGAGCCAGTCAAGTCCCAATATATTAGCTGCGTCACCACTCTGGGATCCAATGGTCAGGCCAAGAATCACCGCAATCATTGGAAATCTAAAATTCAATTTCCCAGCTGCCCACGCTTCTCGCAGATATATACCCACAATAAAGCTTCCATAATCATATTTATTTAGTGTATATATTAATAACAAAAAAATGGATGTTATAATGATCCTGTTTCTTACGAGCTTAAAAAGGCAAACTATGAAGCATAAAATTGATCCAAATAGCTCAGGACGCATAGTCCAAAGAACGTTATTGAAATACGAACCGCCTTTTGCAAATATATCAAAAACTCCGCTTCGAATGGCGGCACTAAAACTTGGAATATCTCCCTGATAGGTCCACAGAAGCCAGCGGCTATGCGTAACTTCATGGAGCGCGCTTGCTTCTGTAGGAAAGATTTTCAACAATAGCCAACCGAAGCAAGTGCTTAACAGTGCCGGGCATGCCAAGCGTAGATATCTAATGATCACGTTGACCCATATGGGATCTGGTCTGCGTATAGTGGCATTTGTCAAAACAAATCCACTAAGAACAAAGAATACAGATACAGCAAATGTTCCGTTCCATAAAACGGCCGCCGGACTGTAAGATATCCATGGCGCATTTGATTGCTGTTCTGGAACTAAAAATGGGACCAAGGCCGACATAAAGTGAAATAGGACGACGATTAGCGCGGCAAACCCCCGAAGTCCGTCAAGTTGGTTTAAGCGAGCGGTCTGCAATGGCTCATGTCCCGCAAAACGTGCTGGTAGGGGTCGGCGCGACATTTGCGAACAACGGCGGGGCCGACAACCCCTTCCCATTAATGGACGGTCCTCTGCATAGCACTTGAGGGTTTCGAAATCGCTGAAAGAACTGACCAGTCAAGCCCTAGCGCACTTATATTTCTCGACTAGATTTTGCCACCAAAGGGCTGCTTCCGTATCAACTCCGGGCATCGCGAAATGCGGGCTTGAACCTTCCAAAGGGGGCTTGGGCGGGCACGGGGTACATCCGCTTATGTGCATCGCCGCGCGCCAGCGGATCTGCGAAAATCCACCTACAGCGGTCACCCAACCATCCTGTTAAGGTTCAGGCGTAGGTGATTGGCAGTTCGCTCACCAGCGTCTTGTAGCGCGGCGTGCGCTTCTACACCTTGGTGTTCCAGTCGCACCGGATCACCCGCGCGGGCACCGCGGTGCTTCGGCTCCAGCGCGCGTTGCACGCGTCCAGCGCCACCATCAGCGGGCTCGCCCCGCCCGGTCCGGCGCGCCGATCAGCGCCCGTGGGTCTTGTGGCAGTGGCACGAGGTCGGTCGTGACGATCTCCGCCTTGCTGTAGCGTCACGGCCGCGCGCCAAGGCAGTGCCACCCTGTGCCGCACCACCCTGATCGGCGCCAGCGTGTCCGAACTGTGCTCCGGCAGCTGCACCCGCGTCGACACCGAGCGCATCCGCTCGTCCCGGTCGTGCTCGCTCGTGTGGTAGAAGACCGTGACGTGATCGGTTTCCAGTCCTTGGCGCCGCAGCTTCTCCCCGAACTGTTCAGCGTGCGCCGCCACCGCTTCCTCAAGCAGGGTTTGGTCGGGCCGAGGCCGATGAAGGTCGGGACCCCGGTCCAGGCCCGCACCGTGGCGCGCAGGTCCCGCGCGAGTTCGACCCTTGAGCCCGGTGCCGCGTCCGACAGGTCGGGAAGCTCTCGTCGACCGGGTCGATCCCCATCTGCGCGGGCAGGGTTGGTCCGACCCAACGTATCCCTGTCGAGGGTGAAGTTCGTCGAGGGCGCCGCTCGAGCGAGCAGCAGGGGCTGTTGCCGTGGATCAGCGCCACGGCGCGGCCGCCGCCGATCCGGTCGGGGTGGCCTGGCCTCCGAGGGAGGGCTCGCCCGGACCGGCGGGCCGCCAGGTCAGCCCAGGCATCGTCCGGTACTCCGCGCGTTCGTATAGAAGCGTAGAAGGCCTCCGATGATCGCATCAACGCGAAGCCCGTTCGCCGTTGGATGCGCGCGAAATGCCGTATCGCTCACATATTCCCTGCCCGTCATTCCGTTCACCGCCATGCGTATGCCGAGCGGTTGCCAATGTGTCAGAAGCGATGGCGATTTCCGGTGCGGATCCCGCTAGACCTCGAACCAGAAGCCGGCACCCTCGTCGCACATGCCCTCACGATGCCTGTACATGATCGGAGCGATAATGTCGGACGCAGGCTTATAGTAAAACATCATGGCGAGAATGTATTGCTCGTTCCAAAAAAGCCTGTCGCAATCTCAGGATACTCATATGGCAGATGGATGTCGTGCACATGCACGATCACGCCCGGCCGGAGAAGCGGGTAGATTGGCAGGAAGAAATGCGTCGTGTCGCTGCCATGGAACAGGAGATGGCTGCCATCCAGCATCAGCACATCGCCACCCTTCAGCGATTGAAAGTAGGACGGGTCAACATCGAGGAGGCCGTTAGAAATCCACTTATCCGCAATGTCGCGGACGCTTGAGCGCGGATTGGGGTCGATGCACTCGATCTTGGTGTCGAGCTTGTACTTGCCGATTGCGCGGCGAGCGAATTTCGTACTGTTGCCGCCTCCGACCTCGACATACCGGGCCGGCGTGCGTGTGGCGAGGACAGTCGTCAGGGCCAATGCGTCGCCGTAGCTGAAGTAGCCGTTCGGCAGGAACGGTGTCCGGCCGTCGAGGTCGCGGTCAGCGACGTCCGAGAAATCGGCGAATTGCTTCATGTCTTCGGCGAACGTTCTGAAGTGCCGGCTCTTGCGCTCCATGCGTTCGCGCAGCCAGGAATATAGCGTTCGATTCAACTCAGTTTTGACAACGTAGTCGCCGTCGAGAGGGCAGCTAGGCCCGGATTTCGATATCCGGGCATGAGCACTCGTCCATTGGTGTAATGCGGCACCAACGTGTGGGCGCCCTGGAACATTTCGAGCGTTGGCTGTGAAATCTTATCAATAGTTTCGTTAGTCGGCACAGGCGTACCGGTTCAGACCCGCCGCCACCGCGTGGGGGGCGTTGAGAACGGAAGGTGGCGGGGCGCGCGAGACAGATACTCGGTTCGCAGAAACGGCGTACAAGCGCCGCTCAATCCGAGCCGCGCCAGGATCTGCGCGGCCGGCCCTCAATGGCCCGAGCGGCGGATCAGGCTCTTGAGGCGCTGGTCGGCGGTGTCGAGGCGGTCGGCGATGCCGCGCCGGATGCATTTGCCGACGGAATCGCCGGCGTAGAACCCGACCGTCTGGTCCTGGTTGCGGCAGGACTGGACCGGCGGCCACGCCACCACGCCCGCCACGACCAGCAGCACGACCAGGCAGTCGACGACGAGCCAGCCCTTCCAGCCGAGCCGGAAGCCGCGACGCCGCTCGGGCGCCCGGTTCCGGCGCGGGGTGCGGTGCGCGCCGTCCGGGCCGACCCGCGCCATGCGAGCGCGGAACTGGGCCTCCTCGAGGGCGTCGGAGGCGCGGCCGGACGAGGCCGGGAGGAGCGGGCGGGTGGACATGGCGGCCTCGCGGAGGTCGGTTCGGAGCGGATCGGCGGAGCGCGGAAGGGCCTTGAGCGGGCGCTCAGTCGATGAGCCGCTTCAGGAGCGCGAGGTTGTCCTGGATCGACAGGACGTTGCCGAGCATCTCGGTACGGGCGCAGGCCCCGGCCCCGACAAGACCGAGCCAGCCCGCCGCCGGGCGGGCGCTGCAATCCGCGAAGCTGCCGTACAGGAACAGCCCGGCCGGCACCGCGAGGAGGGCGAGCTTCGTCGGCGAGAAGAACCGCCCGAAGACGCCTCTGCGCGGGCGCCGCGCGTCGCGGTCGTCGTCCCAGTCCCGGTCGTCCGGCTCCCAGCCGTAGCGGTCCGCCTGATACGCCGCCGCGTCGATGTCCCGGTCCCGGCGATACATGGCGTTCCGTGCTCGGTCTGATCAGTCGGACCGAAGGTGCCACGCTTTCGTGAAGCTCAACCTAAGAGCAATGTTTAAGTTCTTCTGAACCGGTCCCGCCCGGCTCAGGCGGCGAGCGCCCGCCTCACCGTGGCGCGCAGATCCGCCAGGGAGAAGGGCTTGGTCAGCACGTCGGTGACGATGGCGTCGAGCCCGCGCGCGCGCTCGCGCTGATCGGCGAAGCCGGTCATCAGCAGGATGGTCAGGTCGGGGAAGTCGCGCTTGGCGGCGAGGGCCAGCGCGATGCCGTCCATGAGCGGCATGCGGATGTCGGTGAGCATCAGGTCGAAGCCGCCGTCGGCCTCGTTGAGGCGGTCGAGCCCGTCGCTGCCGTCGTTGGCCGTGACGACCGCGTGCCCGTCGATCTCGAGCCCCCGCTTCAGGAAGCCCCGGACGGTCTCTTCGTCATCCACCAGGAGGATGCGCGCCATGTGGTCCCGTAACCGTCCCCGAAATCCGCGCGCGCCGCGTCGCGACGCCGCGCGCGCCCAAATACCGACAGACGCAGACGAATTCTCCGTCTGTCAAGTCGTCGCAGGCTGAATTGTCCCGCGGGTCGCGGCCCGCGGCGAAAATGCCGCGCCGCGGGCATGGTCAGGCGTCGAACAGGTCCGGGGCGCCGTCCCCGTAATCGACCACGCCCACGAAGGGCAGCTGGCGGAAGGCGTGGGCGGCATCCATCCCGTAGCCGACGACGAACACGTCGGGGCAGGTGAAGCCGACGAAATCCGCGTCGATCGTCACGGCGCGCTTGCCGGGCTTCTCCAGCAGCACCGCGGTGAGGACGCGCCGGGCGCCGCGGGCCATCAGCAGGTCCTTGGCGAAGACGACGGTCCGGCCCGATTCCAGGATGTCGTCCACGAGCAGCACGTCCCGCCCGCGCACCTCGCTCTGTACGTCGCGCAGGATCTCGACCTGCCCGCTGGAGACCGTCCCGGTGCGGTAGCTCGACAGGTGCACGAACTCGACCTGCGGGGCGAGACCCACCCGGTGCAGCGACCGGAGCAGGTCGGCCGCGAACATGAAGCTGCCCTTGAGCACCGCCACGACGAGGAGGTTCTCGGGCCGCGCGGCGAGGATCTCGCGGGCGAGCTCGTCGTTGCGCTTGGCGATGGCCGCCTCGTCGAACAGGGTGCGGACGCGCCGTTCAGGGATGCTCATCTCTCGTGTCCCGAAGCCCGTTGGCGCGGCGGCGCCCGCCGCCACGCTCGGGAACGGTCTTAGCGTCCCGGGCGCGCGCGGGGAACTCCGGATCCGCCAGATGGTCCGGCGCCGTCGACGCGGGTCAGCCTTCGGCCGCCTGCCGGAACGGTCGGAGCAAGCGGGTGAGCCCGCGCCGGCGCGCCGGCCGGGCCGCACGCCGCGCCGCGGCCAAGTCCGGTTCCGGCCCCGCACCGATCCCGTCGGCGTCGTCCCCGTCGACCGCATCCTCGTCGTCCGGCTCCACGTGCCGGACCTGCTCGAGGACGTCCGTCACGATGCGCGGGATGGGCCGCGCGTGCTCTTCCAGGAGCAGCGAGGCTGTCCAGAGGCGACTCGCGTTCGCGAGGGGCAGCTTCCCCTGTGTCAGGCGCTCCATCAGCATCCGGTCGGCGAGCGAGGCCGCGAGGTCGCTCACGATCTCGAGCTGATCCTGCTGTGTCGTGCTCTTCATGGCAGTCTTCACGCTAACGAAAATAGTCTTCTCCCAAACGGGACGGTGTGCGAGCAAATTTGGCGATTCTATAACGTGCGTGAGCATTGGAGCGGCCGCCTGTGTACAGGCCGGCTCCGGCGCGAGGATCGGTCCCGTCAATTCTGATCGGGGCGGAGTGAGGGTTCGGGCTGGCCCTGATACGGCGCGGTGCCATCCGCGCACAAGCAAAAGGGGCTGGCGATCCGCCAACCCCTCGCGCTGTCGAGCTGAATGGATGGTACCACCGCCCCGGCTCGAACGGGGGACCCCCAGATCCACAATCTGGTGCTCTAACCAACTGAGCTACGGCGGCACTGGCGCGGGGTGTATCGTGGGCCGCGGCAGTTTTCAAGGCGATGCGTGCACGGGATTTGGACTTCGTGGACAGCGCCGTCCGAGCCCCCCGCGCCGGGGCCGGCCGCGCTCCCGCAGCGCCGCCCGTTTGCAACGGGCTCGGCCCCGGCTGTAACTGCGGCGGCGGGGCCGACGCGTCGGCCCCGCCGATCGGGCGGACCGGAGGCGAGGGGGCGGACCGTGAGCGCGCGACAGCCATCGGGCGCCGCCGGCGGGGGCAGGGCGCCCGGCGACGGATCGGCCGACGTCCCGGCCCGGCGGCCCGTCAGGCCGGCGCGGAGGCCCCGTCGGCCCTGGACCGGGATCGGGCTCGTCCAGGCCCCCGGGCGGCTCCGCAGCCTCGTCCGACGGAGCGAGGGCGGCCTCGTCGCGCTCGCGACCCTGGTGGGCTGCGTCGCCGGCGTGGCGGTGTCCGCCATGACCTGGATCACCCAGACCCTGCGCGAGCATCTCTACCAGCTGCCCGCGGGCGCGCGCCTCAGCGCCGTCGACGCCGTGCCGCCGGCGCTCCTGCTCGTGGGCCCGTGCCTCGGCGGCGCCGTCCTCGGCCTGCTGATCGTCGCCGCCAACTACGTCCGCGGCCCGCGCAAGCGCCCGGCCATCGACCCGATCGAGGCCAACGCCCTGCACGGCGGCCGCATGTCCCTGCGCGACAGCCTCTACCTCGCGCTCCAGAACGTCATCTCGAACGGGTCCGGCGCCTCGGTGGGTCTGGAAGCCGGCTACACACAGATCGCCTCAGGCCTCGCCTCGCGCCTGGGCATCGCCTTCGAAGTGCGGCGCAGCGACCTGCGCACCCTGGTCGGCTGCGGCGCGGCCGGGGCGATCGCGGCCGGCTTCGGGGCGCCGCTCGCCGGCGCGTTCTACGCCTTCGAGTTGATCATCGGCACCTACTCGATCGCCACGCTGACGCCCGTGGTCGTCGCGGCGCTGTGCGGCAATTTGATCTCGCGCGCCCTGATCGAGGCGCAGCCGCTCGTCGATCTCGGCGACATGCAGGCGGTCACGACCTCGCACGTCACCAGCCTCGAGATCCTGCCGAGCCTCGCCCTCGGGCTGTTCTGCGCGGGCCTCGGGATCCTGATCATGCGCGGGGTCACGCTGGTCGAGCGCCTCGTCCAGGCCTCCGGCGTGCCGCGGGTGGCGGCGCCCGCCTTCGGGGGGCTGTGCGTCGGCGCGCTGGCGCTGCTCGCGACGCCGCAGGTGCTCTCGGGCGGCCACGGCGCCCTGCACATGCACTTCGCCGCCGAGGGGCAGGGGCACGGCATCGCGGTCCTGGCCGGGCTGTTCGCCGCCAAGGCCACGGCCTCGGCGATCTCGATCGGCTCGGGCTTCCGCGGCGGCCTGTTCTTCGCGTCGCTGTTCCTCGGGGCCATCGCCGGCAAGCTGTTCGCCGCCCTCGCCCCCGTGCTGGTGCCGCCGCTGGCGGATTTCGGCCTGACGCCGCTCGCCTACGCGGTGATCGGCATGAGCGCCCTGGCGGTGGCGGTCATCGGCGGCCCGCTCACCATGACGTTCCTGGCCCTGGAGGTCACCGGCAGCCTGCCGATCACCGGCGTCGTGCTGGCGGCGGTGATCGCGTCTTCCCTCACCGTGCGCAAGACCTTCGGCTACTCCTTCGCCACGTGGCGCTTCCACCTGCGCGGCGAGAGCATCCGCAGCCCCCACGACGTCGGCTGGATCCGCTCGCTCACCGTCGGCCGGCTGATGCGCCGCAATCCCGGCACCGTGGCCCTGGACACGCCGCTGCCCACCTTCCTGCGCGCCCATCCCCTCGGCTCGCCCTCCCGGGTGATCGCCGTGGACGGGGCTGGGCGCTACGCCGGCATCCTGAACGTGCCCGAGACGCACGCGGCCGCCCGGGATTCCGGCGCCGACGCGCAGCCGGTCCTCGCCGACCTGCTCCTGCACGCGGACGATTTCCTGACGCCAGGCATGAACGCCAAGGACGCCGCGGCCGCCTTCGACCGGACCGAGAGCGAGGCGCTCGCGGTCGTCGAGAGCGCCGAGAGCCGGAAGGTGCTGGGCCTGCTCACCGAGAGCCACACGCTCAAGCGCTACAGCGAGGAGCTCGACCGCCAGCGCCGGGCGATGGCGGGCGAAACCGACTGATTGTCAGGTCGGGGTGTTGACCCGATCCCGGCGCGGACCAATCACCTGACGCCGACGACCCGGGCCCCGCAGAGGCCCGCCCCTCGAAACGCTTGGAGGATTCATGGCCGCCCCAGAGAACAGCCAGCAGCGTCGCTACCGCATCGCGGTGATCCCCGGCGACGGCATCGGCAAGGAGGTGGTGCCGGAGGGCGTGCGCGTGCTGGAGCAGGCGGCCAAGCGGCATGGCTTCGGCCTCCAGCTCGACTGGTTCGATTTCGCCAGCTGCGACTATTACGAGCAGCACGGCCGGATGATGCCGGAGGACTGGAAGGCGCGGATCGAGACCCACGACGCGATCTATTTCGGTGCCGTCGGCATGCCCGAGCGCGTGCCCGACCACATCTCGCTCTGGGGCTCGCTGATCCTGTTCCGGCGGGAATTCGACCAGTACGCGAACCTGCGCCCGGTGCGGCTGATGCCGGGGGTGAAGTGCCCGCTCGCCGACCGCAAGCCCGGCGACATCGACTTCTGGGTGGTCCGGGAGAACACCGAGGGCGAGTACTCGAACGCGGGCGGCCGGATGTTCGCCGGCACCGACCGGGAGTTCGCCCTGCAGGAGACGATCATGACCCGGCACGGGACGGACCGGATCCTCAGGTTCGCGTTCGAACTGGCTCAGAAGCGCCCGAAGAAGCACCTGACCTCGGCCACGAAGTCGAACGGCATCTCGATCACCATGCCGTACTGGGACGAGCGGGTGAAGGCAGTGGCCGAGGCCTACCCGGACGTCCGGTGGGACCAGTACCACATCGACATCCTGACCGCGCATTTCGTCCTGAACCCGGACCGGTTCGACGTGGTGGTGGCCTCCAACCTGTTCGGCGACATTCTGTCGGATCTCGGGCCCGCCTGCACGGGCACGATCGGCATCGCGCCGTCCGGCAACATCAACCCGGAACGGGTGCACCCGTCGGTGTTCGAGCCGGTCCACGGCTCGGCGCCGGACATCGCCGGCCAGGGGATCGCCAACCCGATCGGCCAGATCTGGTCGGGGGCGATGATGCTGGAGCATCTCGGCGAGCACGCGGCGGCGGCCGAGATCGTCGGCGGGATCGAGCGGGTGCTGTCCGAGCGGACGCTGCGCACCCGCGACCTCGGCGGCAACGCCGACACGCAGGCCTGCGGCAAGGCGGTGGAGCAGGCGCTGGGGTAGGGCAATCACCCCGAGCCTCCCTTCCACGCCCTCATCCTGAGGTGCCCGCGTCACCGGGCCTCGAAGGAGCCCTCCAGGGATCGGGAGACCGCTGGAGGGCTCCTTCGAGGGCTACGCTGCGCTCCGCCCATCAGGATGAGGTGGGATTCCGTTTCCGTCTCAAGGCTGTGGTTGAGATGCCCTCTCCGTCATCACGGGCGGAGGTCCGAACACATCGACAGCGAACGGAATGAGCGCGGGAGACCGCGCTCTCCGCGGCGTCAGCGCGGGCGGCGGCGCACGCTCACCACGTTGCTTGCCGGCTCGGCCTTGCCGGTCTCCGCCGGCAGGGTGTCGAGGGCGGTCTTGACGATGGTCGTGGCGTCGAGGCCCGCCTCGGCGTACATCTTCTCCGGGCTGTCGTGGTCCTGGTAGGCGTC